>JAMCYD010000029.1 GCA_023473785.1 Patescibacteria group bacterium | reverse complement strand
CAGGCTTTTTAATCGATATTATGTATACATCTATTTACTTAACAGGAAATGTAATTACGTCTGCTGATCCAAATTTACAGAAAGAAGATACAGTGATGAAGATAGCTCAATCCTCTAATCCTATTGAGGCTGCAAACAATATGGGCGGGGGAGGAGAAAAGCTCGGACTACAGCTCGGACTTGCTGATATTGCGTGGAAACCTGCAAAATCAGTTGGAAATTTTATTGCTCCCCTTGCCGATAATCCGCCGGGGAAAGTCATAGTTGGATTAATCGGTGGATTTGTCGGGCAAGCTATCGGGAAAAAAGCCGGTGGCGTCTTCAAGACGGTATTTGGGATCGGAGGGGCTGCCCTAGGAACAATATTTGGAGCGCCAGGCACAGGTACTGCTGCGGGATGGACTATTGGCAATACTGTAGGTGCTGTTGTAGGCGGTCTCGTAGGAGGAGCTGCAGGCTTTCTTTTCGCAAAGACAATTGTAGGGTTTGTTGCTTCAACTATTGCTTTTCTGATTATCTCGATTGCTATTCTTTGGGCGCTGATTCGGCTCTGGTTCGCACTTATATCAGCATACGTTATGATTCTTTTAGATGTGGTTTTTGCGCCCTTTTGGGTCGTAGCAGGCCTTTTTCCGGGAAGCCAATTAAGCTTTAATACCTGGATCAGGGATATCGTAGCCAATCTCGCAGCTTTTCCTGCAACAATTGTAATGTTTCTCATAGCAAGAGTTTTTATTGATGCTTTTGGATCGACGCAGACAACCGGACAGTTTGTCCCTCCTCTTATTGCTAACCCATCAGACACAAAGGCAATCGGCGCGCTTATTGGACTTGGAATAATCCTCGCTACTCCCAATATTGTCAACATGATGAAAGCAGCTCTTAAGGCTCCTAAGATTGATCTATCTACAGTCGGTGCCGCAATTGGAGTAGGAGCTAGTGTGCCAATGGGTGCTGGAAGAAGTACAGCTGCCTACTTTACTAAGATACAAACTCCCGGACAAAGAGGAGGATGGACAGGGCTTCTCAGGAACACTTTTAGATTTTAATAATATAGGCTACTTTTCTTTTGTTGCCTTCTGACCAAACTCAAATAGTGCTCCAGCTGCAAATAATGGTATGATGTCTCTTAAAAGTCCTGCCAAAAGCCAGCCTAATTGCAGTCTAAACTTCTTTCTCATCTTTTCATAAGTATCAGTCCATAATAACTCACCATCTTTGTGTCTTTCACTTCTTAATATTCCCATATGATGAGCCGTATCTAATGCTCTCCTCATGTCCAACTCGTTTAAGCCAAGTCCCTCAGGCCCACTAAACTGCTGAGCCAAAGAATTTGGAGCTCTGGTTAATTTTCTAATACCAGACCATATTGCATCTTTCTCAAGCCATCTTAATACTCCAGTATTTTGTCCACCCTCTTCTGTAAATCTTATATATGCTTCAAGGAATGGAAGTATTCTGTCTTGTCCAAATTCTATCCCCTGAGGAGTTCCCATTGCTTGAACCATGCCATGAAGAACTTTTAATGCGTCTTCTAAAGATGTGCCTCCTGGATTATCCATAAGCTTTACAAACTCATTATACGTATTATTATGGGAGGGAAGATCGCTTCCCACTCTTCTGCCATAGAATTGTGCTCCTGCTTCTGCATAATTAATATTTTCAAATAATACGTCGTTCATGAATGGATTAAACGCAAATCTAACATTTGCAAATTCCCCAGCGAAGTTTTGACCGGTTGTTCTTATGTGCTCTAGTAATTTCTTCTCATTCGTATCTAATTTTATTCCTCTCTCCTGAGCATCCTGCTCGGTTATTAAATCGCTAAGACTTATAGGCTGTCCATTTTTTATCCTTTGCATTCTTATCTCGTGAAGAGTGCTTAATTTTTCAGTTAATGAATCCCAAACCTTGGTTTCCCCATCTTTAGTTCCGTCATCTGACAAAAATAATGCTTCTTTTCCTTTTAGCTTTGTATTGTGTAAAAGCGGTGCGACTGCCAGTGGATTATCTTCAGCAACTCTTTTCCATATAGCAATTCTTACATCTTCTTTTGCTTTTCTCATTTCCGCAGAGTCTGTTTCAACGGGTGTAATTGAACCATGTTTCAATAATATTCCAAGAGCAGTGTTTATTTCTTTTCTAAGTGTGTAATTTCCCGCAGAATCTTTCTCTAAGTAAACCTCCCTTAGTCCTTCCGGATTTTTTTCACCTGCTTGCTTTATAAAATCTCTAAGATTACCACTAAATGTGCTTCCTCTAAAATTGTCTATTTCAACCTTAAGATTTTTAAGAATAATTAAATTCTGTCTCCATGAGCTCCAAATACCGCTTACTCCAGACATTGAGGATAATTCAAAGTCTTCAATTTTCTTTCCACCTAATGTTTCTATGGAAATATCACTATATCCATACTCCCCGCGTTCTCTCTGGAAATTATCCTGTGCCATTCTCGCTAGGACCATTCCTCCCCGACTTTCAGATATCATAAACCTAAACCCTGTCCAGCCCATCCAGTTCATAAGTCTCGCAGCAGATTCCTGAGGAATAGAACCCCATTGCTCATCCCCTTTTTGCACTTCTCCAAGTGAGATTTGCTCTGCGGCTCTTAGAGTAAGATTAAACAAAAGTTTTCCTGAGTTAACTGCCCATTTAACTTCCCACTCCTCCATAGGCTCCTCAACTTTATTGTTTATAAGATCTTGAAATCTTTTCTCTACTGTTCCGGGCTTTCTTGGATTTCTTTCCGTAGCGACTCCTCTACTTCCCATAATTTCATCATAATTAGCATCATTTATATACTTATCCCTTGAGAGAATTCTTTGAAATTCCTCATTAAAAATTCTCATAACGCTGGACACACCTCTTACATTCTGTAGTGCTTGTAGCTGTTGAGGAGTAATTCCTCTTGACCCATTTACGAAACCTTCCAAATTTCCCGTAACGATAAGAAGATTCATATTATGAAATAAGCTAACTGCTTCAGATACAAATAACACCTTCTGATATCTTTCTTGCATCGCAGAATCTTTTTGCCCTTCCGCCTTTAAAATATCTTTGATTTGCTCAAGATTTATTCCTCCATAAAAACTCAACCTATAGTCACTTGTCTCTGCATCCAAAGGCTGTGCGATTATCCTATTAACTAAATAGTCAAGTGCTCCATCAAGCTTTATGACTTCAATAACTAGCTCTGGTGGTAATCCATTCGTATGAGGTGAGATTCCTCTAAGAATTTGCATCATTTTTTCTTCCCTATCTCCCTCAGGACTATTTCTAACGTCCTCAAGCAGCGTACTTAGGGTATCTCCGTGCTGTTCCCGAGCAGATTCTGCAATCCATTTATTCAACTCGTTTATTAAATTATTTGCCTGATCTGGATTTACCAATCCCTGGTCTAGTAAATCTCTTACCCTTAAGCGTTGCTCATGTGCATATCTTATATCAATCAAGCTTCCAATACCCACCCTGCCTACTTCGGCATTTAATTCTGATACTATATGCTGTAATATTGGGTCTGGGAAATCTGCAGGAGTTAATGTGGCTGCTCCAATACTTCTTATTGAGATTCCTGCTTTTCCTGCTTGCTCCGCTGACTTAAGAAATAGTTCTTTTAAATCAACTCCCTTTTTCTCTAATTGCTCGATGATAGCTCTACTAAGCGGAGCAGCGTCAGCTGAAACTCTTTCTCTTTGACTAAAATCCCCTGTACTTGCGAGCCTTGCTGTTAATGCTTGGAGACGTAAATATTCGCTACTAAGATCTTCTGTTGACCATTCAGAAAGAGGGGCTTTTTCTACTCTGCTTTGAAAATCAGTTGCAAAAGCTCGCAATTCTTGATTTTGCACCCGGTCTACTTGTCTGGTAAGTGGATTTTCTGGTGCATGTTTTTTAAGGGTCCGACTGCGAGCGTCTGCTCTTCCAGTTCCTGCCTCTGTCTGTCCGGGCTCTGGCATAAAAATATCTCCTCTTTTCTCAAGTGTAGGAGGATTGGGTTGCGGTGTCAACTCCGATTTAATCGGAGTCAAACCCTCGCTGTTAAATTGTGTTCTTGTTTCAATACTTTTCATAGTGAGGCGAGTTTACGCTGAGCGGAGTCGAAGTGCTTGATATTTACATTACAATTAGCTAACGATATACTTACACAATAAAGGCAAAGGTCAAAAGGCAAAATGCAAAATTAATATGTTAGATCAAATCCCAAAAATCAAAAATCAAAACCAAGTTAAAAATTCAAAGACAGAATTAAAATATAGAGCTTTTTATTTATCCATAAATATCATTAGATTTCTTGAAAGCCTAAGCTATAAGCAGTCCACTAAAATAATTTCCGATCAGCTAATCAGATCTATTACTTCAGTCGGAGCAAATATCGTAGAGGCAAAAGCATCCTCCTCTAAAAAAGAATTTTTAAACTACTTTCAAATATCTTTAAAGTCTGCCAATGAAGCAAAATACTGGCTGGCTATGTTAAAAGAATTATTACCAGAAGAGACAGAGAAAATCTTAAAATTTACCAAAGAAATTGAGGAAATTAGTAAAATTATTGGCTCAAGCGTATTGACAATGAAAGGCAAGAAAAATCTTTAAGTTATGAGATAGTCTTTGATATTTAATATTTGATCTTTGAACTATTATGGAATCTACTCACTTTGAGTCGCTCTACCCAGACACGAGCAGGTTTTCGGAAATCGAGAAGATATTGGGGTTTGTTAGAAATGGAAATTCCTGCCAGCTGATTGGTTTACCCGGAATCGGAAGATCAAATCTCTTGGGACTTCTGACCTATAACACAGGTATTCGCATAAATCACTTAGGGGAAAATCAAAAATGGTTTCATTTTGTGCTTCTTAATTTCTCTGAAGTTCGCAAAAAACCTCTCCTTGGGGTTATGAAATTTATTTTCCTGTCCCTTTTGGATTCTCTGCGCGAGCGAAAAATGAATGAGGATTATAAAAAAGTGAATGAAATTCTCAATGAAAGCTTAAAAGCAAACGATGAGCTTGTTTTATTTCAGGGACTTAAAAGAGCAATCGATTTTTTATGCATAGAGAAAGAACTGACTGTTGTTTTTCTTTTTGACCGCTTCGAAGAATACATCCCAATGCTTTCATCTGAATTCTTTACCAATCTAAGAGTTATTCGAAATCGAGCCAAGTACCGATTTTCCGTGGTTTTTTCATTGAGCAGATCCTTGGATGACTTGGTTGAACCAATGCTTTTTGCAGATTTTTATGAATTTTTGGCTGGGAATATTGTTTATCTGCCGTTATTTGATAAACCAGGACTTGACTTTAGAATTTCCTATCTTGAAAAAGTTTCAGGTAAGAAGATTAATAAAAAAAATATTGATTCAATAATAGAATTAACAGGAGCTCACGGCAAGCTAACCCGCCTCTGCCTTGAAGCAATATTAGCAACTAGCAATTGGCAACTAGCAACTAGAGAAGGACTAAGCGAATTTCTGCTTGAGCAAAAAGGCATTCAGGGAAGTTTATTTGAAATTTGGTCTTCGTTAAATCCAGAAGAACAAAAAATGATATCTGCCAATCAGCTAACTGTCTGTGATTACCTTACCAACATTGGTCTTGTAAAAGACGGAAAGATAAGCGTTCCTCTTTTTGCGGATTTTATACCAACCCTCCTTCGCCAAGGCTACGGAAGGGCACAGCAATTAGTATTTGATTCTCAAACCAATGTGATAAAAAAGGGAGATCTTCCGCTCTCTGAAATCCTTACATCATCTGAATTTAAATTATTAAAATATTTATTGGAAAATCAGGGTAAAATATTGGATAGAAACGAGGTTATAAAATCGGTCTGGCAGGATACAAAATCGGTTGAAGGCGTAACAGATCAGGCCTTAGATCAGCTTATCTTTAGACTGCGTAAAAAAATCGAAGAAGACCCTAATAATCCCGGACATTTACAAACAATAAAAGGCAGAGGAATAAGATTTGTTCCGTAATAAACGGTAACGGTTACGATGCTCGTTTCGAAGTATGGATACGTTAAGCGTCAAAAAGATAGACAATAGTTATCGACCGATAAAAAGCTTTAGAGATTTAGAAGTTTATCGAAACACTTATAAGTTGATGCTTAAGGTTATAAGAGAAATTCTTCCGAAACTTCCTGATTCTGAAAGATATGACTTAAAAGATCAGTTAAATAGATCGTGTAAGGCAATACCAAGACTCATTGCCGAAGGATATGGAAAAAGACACCAAAAAGCAGGTTTTCAAAAGTATTTGGATGATGCACTTGGAGAATGCAACGAAACAATCGTAAGTCTTGAGCAGTGTCGTGATATCTACCAAATTAACAAAACACTTGTGGGGGAACTTGTTGACGGCTACGATAAATCCGCTCGTCAATTATATAAACTGTCAAGAGCCTGGTCTCAATTCAAAAACCGTCCGACGTAACCGCAGAACTATACGAGCTTCATAGCCGTTGCCTATTTACGGTTGGTATTGCAAATTCCCTAAAACTTGTCTACTATAAAAGTGTGAAGAGAATTTTTTCCAAATTTGCAATATTCTTTTTCTTTATTCTAGTATTTCTTTTCCTGCGCTCCGATAATGCTTTTGCCAATGTTACAATTACCCCAGATAAAGACTCTATAGATGAGACTGTTCTTACGGTTTCCGTCACGTTTGACAACCTAATTCCAGGGGCAACATATTTTGTGTGCAACCGCCAAACAATCAATGAATGTATTGTTGGCGTACACGCACCTTTTGTGAAAATGGCGAGAATTGATGCTAATTCGGAAGGTACTTTATCTTTTACTACTATCTGTGGAGGCGAAGAATACACCGTGAAAGAAAACTGTAAAGCAGGCAGAGATTGGTTTTATGGCGGACATACATATGGACTCGCTCTTTTCAACGCAAAAACAAAAGAACAAGCTGCAATTGCCCAATTCTACGTTCATTATTATTTTCCGGAACTCGAGAATGAGAATATTTCAATAAGCCCTGATAATCCGACTCCCGGCAGTCAAATCACTGTATCTATGTCTCAGAAGAAATTAAGACAAGGCGGAGATGATAGAAATAGCTACAAGTTAACCCTCAAGAATAATGCGGAAGGCAAACATAAATCTTATGATTCCAATTGCACTAAAATCACCCAGACGGATACCCCAGTATCTATAATCGTACCTAAGAACCCTAACGAATTAAGCGCTGGTTCATATACATTGAGCATTAAGGGATGCGACAAGGTAGACGATATTGATTTTTACGAAGCCCAAGTTATTGTTGATCAAACCAACGGATCCGTGGGAGAGCTTATCAAGGATCCGCTTCTTACCGATACACAAGCTGCAAACGATGAAACTCCTCTTTCTCCTCCGCCACCGCCCTGCGCTACTCTTGGGCCAAATGGAAGCTGCAAGAGTGTAAATACTGCAATAGGCCAGATCGGAACGGATCCTACAGGCTTTATAAAATCTATTTTTTCTCTCATTCTTGGTTTCTCAGGCGGAATAGCTCTTCTTCTCATCATATTATCAGGCTACAAACTGATGGAATCACGAGGAAACCCCGAAAGACTTGAGGGAGCAAAGGACCAACTTACATCTGCAATAATCGGCCTTCTTTTTATAATATTCTCACTTGTCATACTTCAAATAATCGGCGTTGATATACTCCGAATTCCAGGACTAGGCAAATAGCAACTAATTATGAGGTATTTATCTTTATCAATCAGCGGCACCCCGATAGAAGCGCCTAGGGATGTTCCAACCGGCGGAATGGATACAGGGCAAAAAATTATTCAGATGGGGCTTAATTTTCTCTTTGCCGGAGGCATTATAATTGCAGTTATTATCGTTATCTACTCTGGCATTCAATGGATATTATCAGGCGGAGAGAAGGAGCAAATTCAGCAGGCGCGGGCAAGACTTACGTACTCAATCATTGGCCTTGTAGTTATTACCGCCGCCTTTACCATAGTAAGACTTATCATAACAATTCTGGGCGGTAAACCTAGTCTTTTCCCGCTTGGCCCCAGCTAAATCGGGACTTGACAAACCCAAAAAAGCTCCCTATTATAAGATTAATGAGGAAATCATTAGGATTTATCGCGACGGCTTCATCTTATTTATTACTTGCTGCTTCTGCTTTTGCACAAAACGTAACCATTGCTCCTCCGGCAGGATCAATTGGTAATATCTGTCTGACAAAAGTTCCTCAATTCTTAATTCAGCTTGTTTTTATAATCGGCATAGTTATTGCGGTGATATTTCTTATCTTTGGTGGCGTTAAGTGGATATTATCAGGCGGAGATAAAAGTGCGGTTGAAACGGCAAGAAATCACATTGTTGCCGCAATAGTAGGTCTTGTTATAGTTGTCGGTGCCTTTTTCATCATTGGATTAATTTTCCAGCTGCTTGGCCAGCCTAATCCGGTAACCAATCTGACAATCAATGATCTCGCAGGAAATCCATTAAAGTGCCCATAAGTTCTTCTGTTCTAATCTTGCCTTTTTATTTTTTCCTTGCTAATCTTATTATATGGACTGGACGAGCTGTTTAAGCCCCGAGGGAGTAGCAACGCTTAGCTGTATTCCTATAGTCTTTCAGAATGTTGTCAAATGGATTTTTATTTTTTCAGCGATTGCCGCTGTATTTTTTATTATATTCGCAGGACTGAAATTTATCAGATCGGGAGGTCAGCCAAAACTAGTTGAGGATGCAAGAAATACCCTAACTTATGCAATCATTGGCCTGATTATTGTTCTGCTTTCATTTTTCATCGTCAACGTTATAAGTGATATCACCAATGTTCCCTGCATCAAGCAATTTGGCTTTGGCAATTGTAAATAATTCACTTCTTATCTCCTTTTAATAAACGCGACGGCTAATAAATATATAAAAATATCGATTCCGATAGGAATAATAAAGAACAAATCTACTCTTTTAATAAAATCTATTATCTCGTTTCTTAACAAAGTCTGTATCCAGGTAGCTTGCATTCTTATTCCCGCCACATAAGATGCAAAGAAAATTATCCCCAGAACAATAAAAAGCTCAATCGTACCCTCTAGATCTTTTTTACTTGAAAACATGGTGTTGCCAACAGCAAATAACAGATAAATTAAAATTAGATAAAAAAATATTCCATATACTCCGCTTAGTTTGATGATGGAAATTGACGCGCTCCCCTGCGTTAAATAATAGGTTAGTCCAAGGAGAACTATCAGCCCCAAAAGAACCGGGGCAAAACCAATAATTGCCCGCCTTATTGGATCGGTTTTCCCAATTCCGACACTTCCAAGTCTTGTTCCCTCTTCTGTTATCTCTGGCAAAAATTTAATTTCCCCTGTCTTGACAAAAAGCAGACTTGCTACCAGAAAATGAGAAAGCTCATGGATTATAACTCCTGGAAGAAAAAGGATCAAAAGAACATTAACGGTGGCTGTTGCGCTTTTAACGATACTAAAGATCGCCCTAGATAAGGATTTTTGTAAAAGATTAGATAGGAAATATAGAAAAGTAAGTTCAAAAATGAAAATTAAAAGAAAAACCATTTGTTTAAGTATATAAGAAGAGGTAGTGCTTGACAAATATAAATTAACTAGTTCATACTAATTTTATGGACACGCAAAATCAAGCACCAAAACTTGAAATTCCGCAAGAAATAAGGAATTACCTGGATGGTCTTCTTAAAGATGCCGGCATGACAACGCTGGATGATCAAATGAGGGAGGAAATGATAAAAGAACTCTTTGCACGCTTGGATAACTTTATTGCCTCAGCAATTATTGAAAAACTTCCATCTGAAAATCTTGACGAATTTATCAAAATGAACGAGGAAAAGAAATCGCAGGCGGAAATAGAACAGTTTTTAAAAGACAAAATGCCAAACGCTCAGGAAGTTTTCGCCAATGCTTTTTCTGATTTTCGAAACCTATATTTAAGTAATGTATCCGTAGCAAGAAATGCGCCAGCGCCAAACGCAGCTGGCACGTCTGATGAGAATAAAGCTGCCCCGGACGTGGCGCCAAAAGACTAAATATTATGCCAGAAGCAGAAGGAGAAGCAGGTGTTGGCGCACCAATCACTCATGATGCCACAAGAAGAGTTGAAATTCGAGACAGTCGTGAAACTGTAATTAATGCCTTCAATTCCGCTTATTCAATATTTGAAAGTTATCCAGAAGACAAATTAACCCCACAACAGCAGGCTACAAGAGAATTAATTAAGCACATCAGGGGGGAAACTCTAGATAAAGGAAAAGCATCTTATCTAAATAGATTCGAAAGCGAAGATGGGGAAAAATTCTCTCAGAGAGAATATGTGCCCGTTGATGAGCTGATCCTATTCCTTAGAGACAGAGTCAAGAGCGGCGAGTTAACAGCTGAGGATGAAACAGAATACAAGGAACTGGAAAAAATTCTTCATAGAAATTCGCAGGAATATTATAGGGGGGCGGCAAAAAAAGACTACTCGCGTAAGATAGCAAGAATAAACCAGGAATCTCAGAGAATATCATCTGACCCAAGACTTACAAAGGGAAATCCCCATGATGATTTTCTGGAAGCAGGCAGAATTCTTTTTGGACGCCGGGAGTTAATTACTCCTCCTTCATCTACTCAGCCTTCACCACCCTCACCAGAACCTGAATCAGCGCCAACATCTGAAGCTACTGAAATTACCCCAGCGCAACCACCAACAGATGGAACTTCTACGGCTCCTTCTGAGACGACGCCAGAGCCTGAATCAGAAGAAGTCGCCGAACCAGAACCCGAGTCTCCTGAACAAGTCCGAAGAGAAGTTATGATTATCAATAGAACTCTGGATGTTCAAAAAAGAGCAAGGGAACTTGCGGATGAGCAATTAAGAAATGAAATGAGAAGAGGAAGCTTTTTAAATCCCTTAAATTGGCCAAGGAAAATAGGACTTCGCGTAATGGAGGAGTTTCACAGGCAAAGATATATAGAGAGAGCAAGCCGGGAAATGCTTGCGAATAACAACTCCTATCTCTCTATGGATGTTGTAAGAAACGCAGCAGTTGACGCAACCCATAGGCTTTCAGAGGAAAGGCAAGCAGGACAAGCAAAAATAGAACAACTGAGAACTGGCACGCTTATAGAAGGTCAACAGACGGTAGAAGCACAAGGAGAACTGCGAACAACAATTATCAATGACATTATAAGACCTGTGGTTGAAGGAGGAATAGCCGATCAAGCCCAAATTCAGCAACGTCTTCGAGAATTTGTAGAAAATCATCAAGACGATCCGCAAGTACAGGCAGTATTCGGAAGAGACGCAAATCAATTCGGTAGGCTGGCAGAATATTTCGCAACGGATCTTTTGGAAACAGGAGAAGCTATAAAAGGAGATCTGGAAGCACATAGGTATTCACTTGATGAGCTTGATAGTCTGATACAAGTCAGGCTTGCCAATACCAGTTGGGCAGCAGAAACACAAGTAAGGCTCAACGCTGTAGATAGAGCTATTGCCTGGGCAGAGAGACATAGATTAACCGGTACCCTTATTAATCCAGCCACAATAGGTGCGGGGTTTTCAATTGGAACTTTTGGCCTTATGAGAGGACTGGGTTTTGGCGCAAGAGCAAGTCAATTTATAGTTCCGGGAGCAGGACTTTTGCCTGGTGCTCTTTTCGCAGCAGCAAGAAGAAACTACGACCTTAAAATCGATAGAGCTTCGCATCAGGTTGAACGAGCTTACAATATGCGAATTCCTCAGGGCGCAAGACGAAGAGAGGCACTTGAGCAGCTTTCCTACAATACTGCTTCTGTTGATCAAATGATAAATGGCGGAGGGCAGGAGCTTCTTACCGGAACAGATAGGCAAAGCCTTGAGGAGCTTCTCTCCCAAGACTTATCCGAAGGACAGACATCCAACAGAGAGGCTGTTGCCCGAAGAATTACAGAAATACAATCAAGGCTTGATTTTTCCTCCCGAGAGAGAGTTGATTTGGTTACTTATCAATCCCGCGAACAGGTAGAACAAGGCCGTCTAGTGCTAATAAATTCAGTCGCTAGGTCAATTCAAGCATTAAGAAATTCAGGAATGTCAAATGAAGAGATCCAAGAACTTGAAACAAGATTTACAGGACAGTGGAATAGCCGTTTTACCCAAAACAGAGAGCAGCAGGATAGAGCCTTTGCCCGTTATAGATTGCGACAGGCGGCAGGAGCTGCTGTTTTTGGAGGAACAGTAGGTCTTGGAGCTGGATTTCTTGTTCAGGAGGGCATTGCGCTGGGCGAGCGAGCAGCAGGACTTTCTGCGGGGCAAACTGTCATAGAAAAAGGCATTCATAAAGTAACCGGGCTTTTTGGTCAACATGAACAGGGAGGACCACCAAATATCGATCACTTTAAAGATCTCTATGCTCATGGAGGAAGTGCTGAGCTTGGCAATCACATGCAGGCTGTAATAAATCCCGCCGATCACTCCGTATCCATTGTTGACGAAGCTACTCACCAGGCAATTGCTTCGGGAAGTATTGGACCCGATGGAGTCCTTCATAATATTGTTGCCGGAGATGGGTTAAGCCGTGATGCAGCCGAGCAACTAAGAAACGGATTTTCTGCTTCTGGCTTTGCCTCCAGCATCCACGAAACTACCGCAAGATCACCATCTATGCTCTCTAGTGTTCAAGAAACTATCTCAAAACATGAGCTTACCAAATCTTTTCACCAGAAGGGACTGGACATTGAAGTTAATGGAGTTACAAACCATGTAACAATTCATGATACTTTAGCCAATGCAACCCTAGAAGGACATGTGTCGCCAGACGGGACATTAACCTTTGACCAAATAGGTAATCCAAATGTTGATTTCGCAGCACTTCATCGTGATTTAGCGGCTGCCGGATTTAATGTCACTGAAGCTCATCAGGCAGGTAGTGTTACTGCAGTTGACCATCTTTTATCTTCCTCTCCTTCAGAGCTTCAAAAACAAGGCATTATCGAAACAGACATGGTACGAAAATCCTGGAATTTTCATGTTCTTCGTCCCGATATTGTTGCGCAGACTGGGGAGCATACTCATAACGAGCTCACTCTTCATATTGGTCAGTATTTAGATGAAAATGGCAGATGGGTAACTGATCAAAAGGGAATACTTAATTTTGGCGGAGACATAAAGGGTGACCTTATCCCTTCCAATCTCCCCGGAGTTGCCCCAATGCACGATCAAGTGCTGGATCAGCTGATTACAGCAAATGGTCCTATTCATCATAACGACATGGTTTTTGTAGTTGATTTAAACGACGGAAGACAAATTATGCTGGGAGCAGACAATTTGGGAAACGCCCGATTACCGCAAGAGCTTTTTAATCCTCAAACCGGGGAGATTCAAGGAGTAAGATCAATTGCATCTGCAATTTTGGAAAAAGATGGAAATCTTCTTAGATCAGGCTCTGTACTGCAGGAAGGAACAATCCCCGGCGGAACTACTGTCCATTCTCTCGCCTCGGTTGCTCTGGAAACTTCCTCTCCTCAACCAATCCCATCTGAAATCATTAACGCAATTCCGCCTTCAGAATCTATGATTACCCACCACTTCGCCATTGATATAATTCCTCCTCTTCATGAAACATTTGAAGCACCACCTATTATCCCCATCCCCTTTGCCCCAAGACATCCTCTCGAGGCACTTATTCCTCCCGAATTAATTTATCCATATTATCCTGAAGGGATATTTCCAAAGGGATCAAGAATTAGGGATGTTTTGAGAACCTCTTCTTCGGGAGAAATTTTGACTGATCAGCAAGAGGGAAAAAAAGCGTTAAAGGAAATCCGAGAGGCCCTTGATAGATGCGATGAAATATATGTCATCCTTGGAGGAGCAATTGGAGATGCGGTAATTGCAACCGCTTATCTCCAAGCAATTAAAAAAGCTATTGAAGGCAGGAATATCAAGATTAACGTAATAATAAACAAGGACCATCAAGAACTCTTTAAAGGTTTTGAAACTGAAAAAATAAAATTAATTCCAGCCTTAAGGGGTTATGGTTTTCAAAATGCATCTGCTCAAGCGTTAACATCTTCTGCCCGTAACCCCTTGATCATTGACTTTGAACATTATAGAGCTGAGAATCCAGTAGTAACTTCTCAGGAAGACGGAACAAAGAAAAGAATAACTTTTATCTCAAACCTATTTTCTCCAGCAATTGAGCTTTATAATAATAACTCTGATGGCCAAGCGAAATATGCACGTTTTATCGAGGATCTCTTCTCGTTATCTGAAGGAACGATTATGCCTCAAGATGCAAAAACCACAATAGCTCTTCCTCCTAATGAAACGAGCATCTACGGGTCTCTTACGAGCAGATACAGCATTAATCCCTCAAGTCCTCAAATTGGCATTGTAATCGAATCCAAAATACCCGGTAAAAGATATAGCCTCTCAAATTGGGCTGAGACCATAAAAATAATGGCTACTAGAGACCCTAATTACCAGTTTAATCTTTTATATAATGGTGGTCCTCAAGATCCTTCCTACACAAAAGAGGAGATAGAAAATGCCTTAAGAGGGGTTGGAGTCCTTGATAGAGTAAATATTATATCGTCTACCCTTGTTGAAGCTGCTGTTCTCTTGAGTCACCAAAACGTAGTTTTGTCAAATGATACGGGGCTTGCACATGTAGCTGTAGCGATTGAAGGTGGACCCAATGTTGCAACCATCTATATGCCAAGAAATTTCCCTCCTTCCATGTGGGCTTCAAGTCCCAAGCAAAAACAAATAACCCTAACTCAAGAGGAGGAAGAAAGATTACCAACGGTAGATGTCATGGAAACAGACGAAAGTAAAAAATTAATTAATAGAATTGCTCCCGAACGTATAGCCGAAATGGCTTTTGAACTTTTGGCTTCTTCCCCGTAAGACCTGGCCAAAGGAGGAGGTTAGCGAAGAAGAACTCCAAAGAAGTTTGCAGATTAAAAATTATGGAAATCAGAGACGGACAGGAAGCTATCTCTTCTAGTCCTCCAACCGAACAGATAAAACACAATAGACTAAGAAGGGAGAGAAAACTTCCTTCTTTTGAAGAAGTCCTTGAAAGAAAGGCTGAAAAAGAAAGTCTTAAATCTGAAGACAAATCTCAAGCCAAAGATCTCTTCGATAAGGCAAAATCTGATCTCGGATCAAAAGCGGTCGCGGCTATAAATGAATTGAGACGCTTGGGGATCGAGAATGACCTTCTTCTTACTCCCGAATTTTCTCTTCTTGCTCATGGAGTAAAAGCAGGCATTTTAGGAAAAAGACCTCGATTTGACTATCCTCGCATAGAGGATATTTCCTATGTACCTGATCCCCAAAATCCTCTTAACAAAATAGAAATTGATGAAAATGGAAAGACAAGAATTACAACCCTAAATCCCTCACTTGATACTGCCCAGGCGAAACAAAAACTAGAAGATTTTTTAAACTCTGCCTCGAAACTTAAAAGCTTGGGTGTTCTGTCTGGAAATCCCAAACTTCAAAAGTGGGTTGAGGAACAGGCCATATCTCGAGCCGTATTGGAATCGAGAGAGCAAGTTGTTTCAGATTTAATTGATATCTCAGGAGCAAAACTTGTAGGACAAGAAAATCATCAAGACGAGACGTTAGATGTATGGGAAACTCCTTTAGGAACAAAATTCCTTGTTAAAAAGCTGACAGGAGCAAAACAAGTATCTAACATGATTGAGATTTGGCAAGACGAGGAAGGAAGAAGGTTTGTAGTTAAGAAGTCGCCTCCCGAGGCAAAGCACACTCTTCAATCTGAAATTGTTCAAAATAGAATCATGAAATTGATGGGACTACCAGTTCCAGACATTAATCTTCAAGATATAGTGGAAACTTCTAAAGAAGGTACAACAACAACTTCAAGCGTATTAGTTGTCGGATTTCTTGAAGGATACTATGAGGAGGCTAATCCCTTTGAGCTCAGTCAAAAGTACCTAATAAACCAATACCTTCAAGAAGGTTTAATTATTGATCTTCTTCTAAGCCAGTATAATCGTAGACCTCACAATGTAATGATGAAGGATGGAAAAATAGCATTTATAGATCACGGGGCAGCCCTTTTCTCGCGTGCAACCGGTGGTTTAAAAGGTTTCAGTGGAGAAGTTACTCCTGAAAATATGTGGGATCTTTTAAGAACAGTTCCTGATGATAATCCAAATGCAGATGTCCCTGTTAATGAAGCTTATGCAAATGTTTTAACGATTGAAGGGGGACCTAACGGTTTTATTAGAATCGCAGACCCTGATCTTCTAAAAAAGAGTCTTGCAAGACTAGGAACACTTCAGGATCAGGAAATCAGATCGGCAGTAGAAGAAGCGGGATATCCCCAAAGAGAGGATGAAGTAATAATCTTAGAAGGGTTTGAAAGAAAAATACAGTCCTCGAAAGATAAACTCTCTCAAACCATCTTTTCTTATAGAGATCCCTCTCAGAGTGATATTGAAAAAGGATATATCGTGGATGGAGTTCTTTCGGCAAGATTCTTTCGAGATCTAAGGTGGACTCAAGATGCAGAAACAACACTTAAACATATGCGCAACGAGGGAATAAAAAGCTATATCGCTAGAACACTTTGCCAGAGAAGAGACAATTTAATTAAATTGCTTACTGGATTAGTAGATCTGGAAATTAAAAGAAAACAGCAAGTTACCTCAGCTGCTTAATTTAACACCTAAAGCGTCTTCTATTAATTTCTTTTTCTTGCCGTTGTATCCCTCAACTACGATGAACGAGCCGTCTTCCTTGGTTATTTTAGTTACCGGAGTGAAAGCTCTTTTAGTAAGCTCTGCCATCTCTTTTGTAGCATCAACGTCTACGTCGGCGATTTTAACCTCAGGCTCCAATCCCACTTTTCTTAAATCACTGATTACAAGATCTGAGAAAGGACACAAAGTCGATGTAAAAATTGTTATTTTCATATCCCTCCTTTTGTCCTTAGTGCCTCTACCATCCTGTTCAAAGTACTAGTCGTAGAATATCCTTGTACCCTATCAATTATTACAAACTGTCCGCCATTCTTTTCAACAATTTCAGCCTCAGAGGGTCTGTTCTCTCCATTATCATAATCTCCTCCCTTGACATAGATTACGTTCTCTCCAAGCAAACCCTCTCTTTCCAAAAGAAGCATGTCACCCAAAACGCTTTGGTCTCCTTCTCCCATCGAAATCACTACAAAATCCGTGTGTCTATTGTCAAGAACTCCCAAAGCCCTTTCGCTTGCGTTTTGAGTTCCCTTAACAGGGTCTTTCCCTTTTGTCTGCCGGTCATTATTTACAATCACCAAAAGATCTACAGCTGAATCACTTCCTGCTTTTTTTGCTCCTGCTCTCCTAGCCTCTTCAAACCCAAATGAATGACCAGGGTGGAGCATAACGAAATGACCGTTTGTGATAACAAGAGTTTTTCCTTTTTTAACATCCTCTTTAAGTCTTGGCATTACTCTTTCCCAAGAGAAAATGCCTTTATCTCTGATCGCTTCTGCTGTCGAAACTTTTGAGGGCCTTGAGGCAATGGGTAAAGAACCTTCACCTATTTCACTCATCAAGAAGAGTATATATAAAAGAAAAAATTACTGCAAGATCTACTTTTTCTTGACTTTTGGCATCTTCTTTTATTACGAGAGACGCTGCGGCTATGGGAAATCCTACTGAATATGTACTTTATTTAACTGATTTTGCTTAGTTTTCACGCTAGCCTTATTTTTCTCAATTTTTGACCTACTTTGATAATCTTGAAATGGGATTTTTCACGTTATACACTATTTGAAGCATTATGGAGAATCATCCCATACCGCAGGACATAACAGGCTTTCAATTCAAGCTTATTGGAGACATGACAATTAAACAATTCGCTTATCTTGCAGTCGGAATGATTCTAGGATGGATTTTTTTCGCGCTGCCGATTTTTTTTCTAATTAAAATTCCAATCGCAATGCTATTCATGTTTCTTGGAATTGCAACAGCTTTTTTTCCGGTCTCCGGAAGATCGCTTGATGTAGTAATTACCAATTTTTTAAAAGATCTATTTAGTCCTACTCAATACGTTTATCAAAAAACAGGAGGACATATATGGTTTCCGCAAGCATCAAATCTTCCTCAAGAAACAGCCCAGACAGCAATCCAACAAGCATCAACTGCCGATGATAAATTGCGTAATTTTCTTAAGTCTCTTCCTCAACAACCAAAAAACCAACTTGATCAAAAAGAAACGGCTTTCTTT
This sequence comes from Patescibacteria group bacterium, assembly GCA_023473785.1. Classification (GTDB taxonomy): domain Bacteria; phylum Patescibacteriota; class Microgenomatia; order Levybacterales; family UBA12049; genus JAMCYD01. The sequence continues at coordinate 16,776 of JAMCYD010000029.1, read as the reverse complement.
CAGTCCCTCTCTCCTATCTTAGGAAGTATTCCTATCCAGCAAGCTCCACAAATTGTAACTCAAGGACCAAGTGGAGATCGCCTTGCAGGAGAAAAACCTAGGGAAGAAAAAGAAATGAAACAAGATGAAGAGGAAAAGCAAACAGATACTGAAGTTCTGGCTCTTAAGAAAAAACTTTCAGAGACGAAAATAAAGGAAAGAACAGAGATCGGAACTCCTAGTTATGCAGCTACCCATCAAAAAGTTCTTGAGCTTGAAAAATTCTTACAGGATGTTCTTTCGCAAAAACAAGCACTTGAAGAAAGACTGCTTGGGCTTCAGAAGGAAATAGGAATACAAAAACAAAATGTTTATACCCCAAGTACGGCTCAACCAAAAGAAGAAACACAAAATACAAGAATGATCCCAAGGACAATGGGCAAGGCTACAGGCACGCCAATTTTTCCAGATACTCCAAATCTAATTACAGGAGTGGTTAAGGATCCGAGGGGAAATCCTCTGGCAAACATTTTAGTTGAAATAAAAGATCATAGCGGTAACCCAGTAAGGGCATTTAAAACAAATGCTCTTGGTCAATTTGCTTCAGCCACTCCCATTATAAGTGGCGTCTACACATTGCTTTTCGAAGATCCAAGAGAGCAAAATAAGTTTGACAACATAGAGATAAACGCAACGGGTGAAATAATTTTACCTTTAGAAATTATATCCTCTGACAAGAGGGAAGAGCTAAGAAGATCCTTATTTAACGACATGGGGGTTAAATAATATGGCCAAACCTGCCCAAAGAAAACGCGCAACAACACAAAAATTTATAGAAATAGAGTCCATAGAGGATGACACAATAATAACCTCTGGAGGAAATGCATGTCTTGTAATCGAAGTTACAGCAACAAATTTTTCTCTTCTGTCAAAAGAGGAACAAGATACAAAGATTTTTTCATACGCATCGCTTCTTAATTCTCTCTCTTTTCCTATCCAAATATACATAAGAAGCAGGAAGCTTGATATATCATCGTACCTTAAGCTTTTGGACCAACAGGCGCAACAGAATTCCAATCAAATGCTGTCCTCTCAGATTAAGCTTTATAGGGATTTCGTAAAAGAACTTGTTAAGGTTAATTCCGTTTTGGATAAAAAATTTTATATAGTTATTTCCTACTCATATCTTGAGAAGGGACTCAGCGCAGCAAAAACAGAAGTCAAGAGAGATTACTCATCAAAAGATGAATTCATCAATGAAGCAAAGACAATTCTTCGCTCAAAGGCACAGTCCCTATTGTCCCAGCTAGCTAGACTAAATCTTAGGGCAAAGACTTTAGAAAAAGAAGAATCAGTAAAGCTTTATTATGAAATCTATAACAGAGAGACCGTTGAAACCACTCAGATAACAGATGACATTAAAACACCTATTGTAAGAGCGGAGGGTTCTTTATGAAATTATTTGGAAAAAAACAACAAAAAGAAAGCCTTGCCCCGCAAAAAAACTTACCGGGGCTTTCTATCTTTGAGAAAGGGACAGCATCTTTAACTGATATCATCGCCCCATCCTCCGTAGAAGTAGATTTCAATTTCATACGGGTTGGCGACTTATATTATAAAACATTTTTTGTGGTCGGTTATCCGCGATTTGTATCTCCCAACTGGCTTTCTCCTCTTATCGACTTTGATCACTCGATGAATATATCGATGTTTTGCTATCCAACATCTTCAAATGATGTATTGTCTGATTTAAGACGCAAGGTTGCAGAGATGGAAGCGACGATTTCATCTCAAATTGAGGAAGGAAAGGTAATTGACCCGAAAGTACAGGCAGCGCTTGAAGACGCACTTGCCTTGCAGGAACAACTTGCAAAGGGAGTTGAAAGGTTTTTTCAATTTAGTCTCTATATAACTCTTTCTTCCGAAAGCATACAAGATCTTGAAGATGCAGCAAAAAGACTTACCTCTACTCTCTCATCGATTCTTCTTATCGCAAAGCCTACAACGCTCCAGATGGAAGCTGGATTTAAATCAACTATTCCGCTTGGCAGCGATAGGCTTTTTATAACACGAAATATGGATACTACCTCTCTTGCGTCAACTTTCCCCTTTACCTCTGCCATGCTCACACAAGATAAAGGAATTATGTATGGAACGAATGAACAAAATGGATCTCTTATCATCTTTGACAGATATTCGCTTGAAAATGCAAATGAAGTTGTATTTGGTAAATCAGGATCTGGAAAATCTTACCTCATAAAACTTGAGGCAATGAGGCAATTTATGTTCGGAACAGAGGTTATAATTCTTGATCCTGAGGGAGAATACGAAGCCTTAACCCATACTCTTGGAGGAGAGTATGTTTCTTTTGCCCCATCCGACCCAATTAAAATAAACCCTTTTGATCTTTCGGGACTTTATGAAGAAGGAGAAAACGAGCTCGGGCTTAAAATTTTATCTCTACATGGGCTCTTAAAGATTGCCTTGGGACAGCTTGACTCCTCAGAGGATGCAATGCTTGACAGAGCGCTGGTTGAAGTCTATAGACAAAAAGGCATTACGGTTGATCCAACAACCCAGAAAAATCAACCGCCTCTTATGGAAGATCTCTATAAGACCCTTTTGGGGATGGAGGACCCAAGCTCTAAGAATCTTGCTCTTCGTCTTGAAAAATTTATAAAAGGGAGCCTCAGTGGAATATTTAATCAGCAGTCAAACTTCGATATTAAAAATCCATTTACTGTTTTCTCCATAAAAGCACTTGAAGAAGAACTTCGACCCATTGCTATGCACATTATCCTAGATTTCGTCTGGACGAGAATAAGAAAAAATCTTAAAAAAAGACTTCTAATCCTAGATGAGGCATGGTACATCATGAAGTACGAAGACTCTGCTTCTTTTGTCTATGGAATTGCCAAAAGAGCTCGCAAGTATTATCTGGCCTTAACTACTGCCACTCAAGATATTCAAGATTTCCTATCTACTGACTACGGAAGAGCTGTCTTATCTAATTCTTCAATTCAAATGCTTCTTAAGCAAAGTCCGACGGAGATTGATCAAGTTTCCAAATTATTTTATTTATCCGAGGGGGAAAAAGAATTACTTTTGTCGTCTGCCGTTGGAGAGGGATTATTTTTTGCAGGGCAAAGTCATGTAGTTATGAAGGTTATTGCTGCTCCCTTTGAGCATAATATAATCACATCAAATCCTCGTGAGGTTATGAAGCTTAAAGAAGAAGCAAGTCTTGCCTCTTCGCCCAAACCGACAATACTCCAGCCGGCTAGCCCACAACCCACACCCTCACAAGCTGAACAGGCCTTACCCCCTACCCCTGTTCAAAGCACTCCGCCAGCGAATGCTTCTTCTGTTTTTAATAAACCCTAATTCTGGTATCATTAAACTATGGACCAAAGACAACGAAGAAAAGGGGTCGTTGACAATTTAAATTCCGCCATAAACACCGCGCAAAACATTCAGAGAGCGACTAAAATAGGACGAGCTGTTACGGGTGCGGCAGAAATCGCATCAACCAGTCAGATATGGATACCGGCCGCAATAGTAATTGCTGTTATTCTAATTATCGTATTTATAATTCTCTTGGGAGGAGGCACCGGCGCAGCACTGGAGCTTGGCAAGCAACCAAATCCAGGAGGGCCAGGAGGCGGATCGGGCAATGGAAATGTTTCTTCCTGTCAGTTTACTCGATCAGGCACACAGAGTCCAATTAAGAGCTCTATTTTGGCAGGTTGGATAACAGATGCTGCCAATAAAGCTAGTATTCCCCCTGCGGTTCTATCAAGCGTTGCCATGCATGAAAACGCAGGCTTTGTGACAAGCATTGACAATAATGATTCTCGCATATCGTCTAACTACTTTTGCAATGAGGGTGCGGTTTTTTGCGAGGGGGTAGGACAAAACTTACATTCAGGGTCTTGCTCAGGCGCAGAGCTAGCAGGAGGAGCACGAGATGCACGCGCGGTTGGACTTATGCAAATAGTTGACGTTTATCATCCCGGAGGAAATTTATGTAGCATTACGGAAAGTCTTTCTATCGCAGCTCAAAAACTAAAGGATAGCGGGGTAACGTCCCAACCCACTCAGGATCAAATTAACACTGCTATAGAAAGGTATCACAATAGCTGTGCTTATGGCAGCTATAGTTATTGCGGGGAGGTCTGGCAAGATTACCAAAACTGCCAGACGTCAATATCGGCATCAGCATTTGGCTGGCCAACATCGGGCACATTAACACAAGGGCCGCAAGGAGGAACTGATCATAAAACCAATATTTATGATCTAAATTCTGGAAAAGATCAGGCTGTTGACATAGCCAACACCACAGGAACACCCATTTATTCAACGATTAACGGGAAAGTACAGAAAGTAACACCTTGTTCTGGCGCATGCAATACAGGGTATGGCAACGAGGTAGACCTTGTCGATGCTACAGGAAAATTTACAGTAATCTATGGTCATTTCTCAGATATAGTTGTTTCTGATAATTCTATCGTAGCACCAGGAACTCTCCTTGGACACATGGGGAGCACGGGCCACTCTACGGGCCCTCACCTTCATTTTGAATTCAGAAATCTTCCCCTTGCTCCTCCCAATATACCAGAAGCGATAACGCCGCCGGATTGCGACTGGGATCCTGCAACAGACATAGGCATTCGCTGCTCTCCATACAGTGTTTACGTTTCCGCAACAACTCCGTCACCTCCCGCATCACCGCAAGATCAATACTGGCTTGTTCTTGACAGACAAAGCAAAGAAGAATATCTCTACAAAGGGCAGCCGGGAAATAAAGATGCGAGTACGCTTATACGTTCGTTTATGGTAAACCCGGGGGCCTCCGGAAGCACTCCAACCCCATTGTCAAATCTTGTTTATCCCGCACGAGAATATTGGATAATTAACGCAGCAGCCTTAGATTCCCCCATCCCATCAGATCCCCATTTCCTGCACCTTGACATTCCCTTTGATAATCCCAATGGAGGACCTACTCCCTACACAGAATGCGGCGGATTACAATGCAGGTGGATTCCAGGAACTTTTGGTCTTCATAGTTCCGACATGACTCATCCTGTTGTAGGACCCGGAAGCAGTGGGTGCATCAGACACTACTCCCAAGATATTGACTATCTATGGAGCCTGCTCCAGAATATAGTAAACAGCAGAGAGTACAGCGTGAGATACTATGTTAAGGATGGGTGGAGCCCATGACAAAAATATTTTACTTTCTTCTCATTCATAAAAAAACGAGTTTGTTTTTAATATTTATACTTTTCGTTATTACAGCATCCCTAATTGGGATGTCTGTAAGGAATAAAAGAGACAACCAAGGCATACTTGCTACCCCAACACCAGTTCTACCCAGCAATTTTGTTCCCGGATCAAAAATTCCAACACCTGTAATAAAAAGGGCTCCGTCCCTGCAAACAAATAAACTTGGGACAGTTATCTTTTCATTGCCAACTGTTTCTTTCCCCGCAGACCTTACCATATACAAGACTGAGGGGTCCGGCATTGACCAAACACAAGCTCAGAATATCGCCAACTCATTCTCTATAAACATCACCCCCCAAACTATTAATCCTAATCTCTATGTTTGGAATTCCGAAGACAGAATGAAGTCTCTGACAGTATATCTTGACTCAGGATTATTAATTTACACAAATGCCCAAGCCCGAGGAAAAGAAGATGCTTCTATAGTAAGCATAAAATCTGATGATGACATAAAAAAAGTTACTAATGATTTCCTGCAAAAGCAACGCTATTTGGGAAAAAACCTAGTGATAAATAAGATTCTTTATCATAGAGGAGAGGAGCAATCGTCGACAATCAGAGATCCATCTTCGGCAACATCTTTTGAGCTTACTCTAAAAAGGGTTTTAAATAACGTACCCCTTTTCTACCAATATGGAACTTCTAGTAGCGCCAGTATTATCATGGATACTCTTGGAATGGTAAGGAGATTTTCATATGTATTTATTTCATACCAAGGCCTCGAAAAACGCCTACTCTTATCCATTGAGGAGGCTGAACGGAAAATCCAAAACGGAGAAGGGATAATTGTAAGCTATGGAGATAATCAAGGAGCAAATATCCCACCCCTACTGTCAACTAACATAAACTCTGTAAGCATTGCCTACTTAGACGATAGAACAACCGGTTTCCTTGTGCCTATATTTGTTTTTACAGGAACCTCAAATTCTACAACAACTACCAATGTCCCAATCACAACATACTTACCTGCAATGCGCTAAATTACTCCTGCACTCTAATCGGCATGATGATGTGAAGAAAGGTATCGTCTCCTTTTATCTTGAAAACGCCGGGATTTAGCGGTCCTGTCATTTCAAAAATAACTTCTTCTTCCTCTATGTTTGAAAAAAAATCCAGAAGATACCTTGAGTTGAATGCGATCTCATTCTCTTCTCCTTCAACAACAGCATCAACATCTATGGTGCTCTCTCCCAAAGAAGGTGCGCTTGCAGAAACCACCAATTTGTCTTTCCCAACAGAGAATTTAATTATACTTGCGGCTTCTCTGGCAAAAACAGAACAAGCCTTAACCGCGCTTTGAATCTCATTTTTTCCAACAACAACCCTTGTAGAAAAATCTGTTGGAATTATTTTCTCATAGCTTGGAAACTCTGCTTCAATCAGTCTTACGGCTAAAACTGTTTCGTCCTGAAAAAACAAAATCTGGTTGCTTTCATCAGAAACAAAAATCTCAACACTCTCCCCTTCCCTTACGGAGACTAACTCCCTTATGATCCTCGCAGGCATAACAAGCTGATCTTCTTTTGATGCCGATGAAACCCCACCGCCTACTCCTCTTTTCAAAGACAACCTGTATCCATCGGTTGCAACCAAAACAAATCCTCCCCCCCTACCCTCTTCTTTTTTCATCAAAACCCCAGAGAGGGCTGGCCTGCCGCTGTCCTGACTTGCGGCAAAAACTACTTTTGCAAAATCTTTTTCAATGGTTTTTCGTTCAACGACCGCCCTTTTTTCTCCTTTTTCTTCATATATCTTGGGGAATTCCTCTTGGGGTATTGTTTGAAAAACCGTTCTTATCTTTTCGCTTTTAAGAATTAGCTTTTGGTCTTCTGTATGCAGGGTTATTTTTCCTTTTGGTATGTTTGTTAATAAATCAAAAAAGGTTTTGGCGGGAACCGTTACTCCCCCCTCTTCTTCGACATTTGCTGAAATACTTACTTCAATTCCTATTTCAAGATCTGTTGCGCTTATAAAAAGTTTTCCTTTCTTAGAAACCAAAAGAAAGTTAAGAAGAACGGGTAGTTGGGATCTGCTTGAAACAGCATGGTTTACCAAAGCAATTTTTTTTCCGAGGTTTTCAGACAGAAAGGAAGTTTTCATTTTGTTTTTAATTTATTAATATTTGTAGTTGTAGTAGTCTATAGGGAAAAGTGGAAAAAAGCAAGAGGAGAGAAGCAAGGAAATGTGGAAAAGATGTTTATAAGAAATGTGGAAAAATATTTAAGGAAGCGGGGTGGGGGTTTATCCACAGATTATTCTTGATTAAGGCTTGTTATCATTTGAATTTCCTCAGAAAACCCCTTTTTCAACAAAAGACCCTCAATCTTATTGACCCCATACATGATGGTGGTGTGATCCCGTCCACCTAGAATATTTCCTATTTCAACATAGGACAAATCGAGCTCCTTTTTAAGTAAATACATAGCAATCTGTCTAGCCTTGACCAAAAATGCATCTCTTTTTTCTCCCTTGATTTGGGTGGGTTTAATCTTATAAAAGGAGCAAATATTCTTAATAAGTTCATCCGGGCGATAATTACCTATCTCTCTGTGCTCTCCATTACTAAGAACATTCTTTATGAGAGAGCTTGAGATTTCAACTCCAAGGGTCTGGGACTGGGTAATTATCCTAAGAAGCGCTCCTTCAAGTCCCCTTGTATCGTGCTCCTTTTCTGCTATTTGCTTGGCGGCCTCAATCGTGAGATTGAAGTTGTATTTTTTTGCTTTAATAAGAAGGATTGCTGTTCTTAGCTCAAAATCGGGTGGCTCTATGTCAACGGTAAGTCCGCCGGCAAATCTCGAAGATAATCTCTTTTCCAGTTTTTTTATTTCAGATGGGGGCCTATCCGAAGAAAGTATGATTTGAGACTCCCCGTCAATGAGAATATTAAATGTATGAAAAAGCTCTTCCTGTACTCTTTCTTTTCCTGCGACAAACTGAATGTCATCAATTATTAGAACGTCAACGCTTCTAAACTTTTTTTTCATTCTTGCTGTGTCGTTTGTTCGTATCGCCTCTACCACCTCATTGGTGAACTCCTCGCTGGTTATATAGACAATTTTTTTACCTTCATCATTTTCATACACATCATTGGCAATCGCTTGCATTAGGTGGGTTTTTCCAACACCAACAGGGCCGTATATAAAAAGAGGGTTGTAGGCGATGCCTATTTTCCTTGAGACCGTCTGAGCGCTTACATAAGCCAGCTGATTGCTGGAGGAGACGGCAAGGGTTTGGAAAGTATAGTCTTTTTTAACTCGAGGAAGGTGACCGATTGTAACAGTAGGTTTTCCTGCTTCCTGGAAAAGTGGCCCGTTCTTCTCAGGATTATTATTGGGCATTACGTTTTTGGGAACGAATATTATTTTTGCATCAATTTCCGTATGTTTGTCAACCGCTTTTTTGATAATTTGGTAAAATCTTTTTTGAAGAAGGTCAATTATCATAGTCGAGGGAGCAGCAATCGTAGCAACTCCTTCTTCAAAAGATAAGAGCGAGGTTTGTTTAAATAGGGTCAGAAAAATTGCTTTCGAAACTTCTGTTTCAATTTCTCCTAGGATTATAGTCCATAATTCTTGATTGTCTTTTACCATAGACGGTCCCTAAATGCACCGATATGCGCATAGGATAGGGTGTAAATGAGTTTAACGATGTGGATAAGTTCTTGTCAAGATAATAAAGTGGATAAAACTATGTCCTTTTTCTCTACTATAAAAATTGTGAATTTTTTGCTATAATCTTAGGAAAGAAGTTTTAGGATACGTATGGAAAGACAGACAAAAACAAAAAAAATTAAAAGAAAAAGAAAACACGGCTTTAGAGAAAGGCTGGAAACTCATTCTGGCAGGAAGGTTATAAAAAGAAGAAAACAAAAGGGAAGAAAAAGAATCGCGGTATAGCTTTTGAAATGCTTAAAAAGAAGAACCGGCTGCCAAAAGAAATAAAGATTAAAGATGGCAATAGGTTTTCTTCTAAATTTTTTCTGACAGTAGCTATAAAAAACAGGGAAGGCTTTAGTAGGTTTGGTTTTGTAGTTTCTAAAAAAATTGACAAGAGAGCAAGTTTTAGGAACAGAATAAAAAGACAATTGCGCTTTTACGTAGAAAAAAACCTAGATCAAATCAGAGAAGGAATTGATATGCTTTTTATAGCAAAAAAAGAAATAGCTGGAGCAAATACGAAAGAAATTTATGACTGCTTGGAAGATACGCTCAAAAAAGGAAGATTTCTGAAATGAAATATATATTTTTAATTTTGATAGTTTTTTACCAAAAACTTATTTCACCTCTTCTAAAAATTATCTTTGGTCAGGGGCAGTTTTGCAGGTTTACCCCAACCTGTTCAGAGTATGCAAGAATATCGATTCAAGAAAAGGGAATTTTCAAAGGAGGATATTATTCAATGATAAGACTTTTAAGCTGTCAGCCCTTTTATAGAAATATCTAAATATGCATTCGGCAATTCCAAATTTCATATACCTCGCATACCCGTTGATAAATATTCTTGTGCTGGCCTATCAGGCCTTAAGCTTCCTGCATATACCTTTTGCTCTTGGATTTTCAATAATTGTCTTAACGATAATTATCCGGCTTGTTCTTTATCCTTTTACCGCCTCGCAATTAAAGGCCACAAAAAAAATGCAAGAGTTAAATCCTCACTTAACTAGACTTAAAGACAAACATAAGAACGATGCAAAGACTCTTCAAGCGGAAACGATGAAGCTTTACAAAGAGCACGGAGTAAATCCAGCGGCAGGATGCCTTCCGGTAATCATACAGCTTCCCTTAATTTATGCTCTATATCAGGTTTTATACGATATTGTTAAATATGATATTTCGCAAGTAAATAATACTCTTTATTCTTTTGTTCCAAGATTAACAAAACCATGGGATGCTTATTTTTTTGGACTTCCTCTTGCACAAACCCCCTCTCATCTCTTGTCAACCTTAGGACCGGTTGTTCTCATGATTCCAATCTTAACAGTAATTTTTCAGTTAATTCAATCAAAAATGATGATCGCCCCAGCGCCTCAGGGAAATAAAGCAAAGCTCGCCCATAAGGAAAAAAAGGAGGATTTTGCAACCGCATTTCAAACACAGTCACTTTATATATTTCCCCTCATGATTGGCTTTTTCTCTTATGGGTTTCCGATTGGATTGTCTTTGTACTGGAATACATTTACCATCTTTGGTATTATACAGCAGTATCGGGTTACAGGGCTTGGAGGACTTAGGGATTGGGTTAATAGGATTAATTTTAAGAAATAAACATGGAAAAAAAAGAAACAAAAATTATCGAAGAGACAACCAAAGAATTGCTTAAGCTTCTTGGTATAGATGGGGCAATTAAGGTAACGAGAAACGAAGATGGCGCAGATATAGTTCTTGAAACCGAAGAGCGCGGTATTATTATTGGTTATCATGGAGATATTCTCGAGTCATTGCAGCTGGTACTTTCACTATGTATCTCAAAAAAGATAGGTAGATTCCTTCGTATTTCTCTTGAGGTGGGAGAGTATAAGAAGAATCGGGAAGATTGGTTGAAATTTCTTGCTCTTGACACAAGAGGTAAGGTAGTAGAGCAAAAAAGAGAAATTCCTCTGCCCCAGCTTAAGGCATGGGAAAGAAGAGTCATTCATCTTATGTTTCAAAATGATGAAGAAGTCATTACCGAATCAATTGGAGAAGGAAAGGATAGGGTTCTGGTGGTTAAGCCAAAAAATTAATCTTGAAAAAACATTATTTCTCCTTATTCTTCTTTTTCTTCCAACCCAACTTGGACGTCATTTCTGGCCAGGCTTTTCATACGTTTTAGGAATTAGAGTAGATTATCTATCCCCTACTTTGTACCTTACGGATATTTTAATATTAAGCCTTTTTGTTTTTTGGGTTTTTAGGTTAAAATTTAAAAAAAATAAATACTATCTAGATCAAATCAGGGCCAGAAAAACACTCGTGATGACAATAGCTATGTTCGTTTTATTTTTGATAATAGGGATTTTTTTGTCCAAAAATCCTATGGCTGGCTGGTATGGTTTTTTGAAACTTCTAGAGTTTATTTTTTTTGGCGCCTATATAGCCTTTAATATAAAAAACTTTAAGCAAAACACGATCTTAACTATATTTTTAATTGACATCATTTTTGAATCTTTTTTATCTATTGCCCAATTCCTAAACCAAAGTTCTTTGGGTGGAATATTTTATCTTCTTGGGGAGAGGAGTTTTAATGGGCAAACTCCGGCAATAGCCAATGTATCTTTAAGCGGCGAGCTCATTTTACGTCCCTATGGAACATTTTCCCATCCAAATGTACTGGCCTCCTATCTTTTGATAGGAATGATTATGCTTCTCTATAGTTTAAATCACGGAGCTGGAAAATTAGAGAAATCGATACGTATCACATCTTTGTTTTTTGCAACCATAGCTATTTTCTTAACCATGGGAAGAGTCTCGATTGCTGTATGGGTTGCAGTTGTTGTTTTTTTTGGAATCAAGCAGTTTTTTAAAAATAAAAAAAAAGAAGTTTATTTATTGCTTGCTGCACTTTTGATCTTAGGCATACTGCTTACTCCCCTTCGCTTAAGATTTATAAATTTTAATCCCATGGATGAAACTATTCTTTCTCGAGTAGAGCTTGCTAAGGACTCCTTGGTTATGATAAAGAATCAACCTCTTCTCGGAACAGGAATAAACAATTTCTTAGTTGAGCTGTCATATATTGAGAAGAACAATCATAATCTTTTTTATCTTCAGCCTGTTCATAATATCTACCTTCTTATTGCTTCTCAAACAGGAATAGTAGGATTAGGAGTTTTTCTATGGTTTATAGGCAAGACTTACAAACGAATAAGAGAAGAGTTAAGAAGCAGAGATAGAAATTCTAAAGTTTATAACTTCAAGCCCATAATTCTGTCTGTGATTTTAATCCTTGGTTTTTTTGATCATTATTTCTTGACAATTCAGCAAGGCCAGCTTCTTTTATCTTTTGTGTTCGGGCTTTGTTGGGCGAAAAACTAAATATGATAGACATATTAAATATATTTACGGACGGAGGAGCAAGGGGCAATCCAGGCCCCTCTGCTATCGGGGTCTTTATCAAAGATGGAGACGGAAAAGCGCTTGCGGAAATTGGGAAAAAAATAGGGATATCAACAAACAATATCGCAGAATATAAGGCAGTGGTAGAAGCGCTAGATTGGATTATTGATAATCAGCATAGGCTTTCCAGGGATGCAAAGATTTATTTTTTCCTGGATTCAAATCTTGTTTATTCTCAGGTAGTAGGGCTTTTTAAGATCAAAAATTCTAATCTCCGAGAGCTGTTCTTTTCCATCAAGAAGAAGGAGGCAGAAATAAAACCGCCAATTTTTTATAAACATATTCCAAGAGAGCAAAACAGAGAAGCAGACAGGCTTGTTAACATGGCCCTAGACAGTGTGATAAAACTGGCCTAAAATAGGCATAGTGAGAAAACCTGCCCAACTTTTAACAGAAGAGAAAAGTACGTTTCCTGATGCCCCTATACTTATAATTGACAAAAGAGGCATTACGGGAGGTCCGCTTGCCTTGCGGTTTAGTAAAGACACACTGGTAGTTTTCGTAAGCGAGAAAAAACCTACACAAGATTTATCTTCTCCTCAGGGTTCTTCGAATATAATTCACATTCCTTATGCAAAAAAATTCCCTACAGTTCCGGATAACACTTATTCCTATATGTTTATCGTCAATGACTATACATATTTGGGAGAATCGATTCCTACCTTGCTTAAAAAGGCAGAGCGAGATAAGTCTTCATTTATCCTTATAACTTATTTACGAGGCAAAAAAGAAGAAGTTATACAGGCCTTAGAATATAAAAAAACAAAAATTATTCTTTACGGAGATATATTTGGCGAAAATCTACCAACTCTTGAAGAATTACCTGTCAATAGCTTTGTTTATCAGGCTCAAAAATTGGGAAAAATCCAAATTCCGGGAGATGGAACAGAAAAATTATATCCAGTTTTTATTGACGACTTCATAGAGGGAATACTTAAGGCAGCCTTTAGCGGAAACTCAAAAAGTCAGATTTTTTATCTTTTCCAAAAACATCCGTTAACCTATCTTTCTCTTTCAAGCATTCTTAAAAAAAATGATCCGTCAATAAAGATGGATTTCCTAAGAGAGAAAGTAGAAAAAAAAGATCATTTTTTTTGGATAGAAGGTGGGGAATATCTTTTGGAAGATAATTATTCTATTGAAGAGAAAATTAAAAATCTTAATTTAAAAAATGGGTTTATGGAAAATAGAGAAATTGAAAAAGATTCTCTTGACTTCCCAGAAAGAAAACAGCCTAGACACCTTTTATTGTTTTTGTTTTTGTTCATGTTTTTCCTGCTCCTGCCGATTCTTTCAACCCTGACTCTTTCTCTTCTTGGTGCAAAAACGCTAAATGATGCAAATTCAGCCCTTGATAAAGGAAATCTTGAAAAAGCCAGAGAAGAAGCGGTTCTATCAAAAACATTTTTTTCAAGAGCCTCAGATACATCAAAAGTGCTTATCGAACAAGCAAGGTTTATTGGCCTGGATAGACAGATAAGCCCATCTCTGGAAAAAATAGAGGTAGGAAAAAAAATATCCTTTGCAGCGAGCGATTTAATTGAAGCATTCGTAGTCTTTAAAAAGATTTTAACAGAAAATCCTGTTGATTCTAAAAAAGATTTCGAAAAATTCCAAGCTAATATCAAAGATTCAGCGGTTTTGCTTGAGGAAATAAAAAATAACGAAAACATTCCGTCTTCAGTAATGGAAAAAATACAAAAAGAAAATATACTTATAGGTTTTGTGATGAATATGCAAGACAAATTCTCTGATATTCTTGGAATGGCGGATAAGAAGACCTATATGATCCTTTTCCAAAACAATATGGAGCTTCGTCCCGGCGGAGGATTTATAGGTTCGTATGGAATGATGAGTATGGATAAAGGAAAAATTACAGACTTTTCAATTCATGATGTCTATGATGCTGATGGGCAGCTTAAAGGGCATGTTGAGCCACCCTATCCGATAAGACGCTATCTTCCTAAGGAGCATTGGTATCTAAGGGATAGCAATTTTGATGTAGACTTTACTCGTTCTGCTTCCTCCTCTGCCTTTTTTCTAAATGCTGAGACAGGACAAATGGTAGATGGAGTTATTGGGGTCGATGTGTCTTTCGTTAAAAATCTTTTATCCGCAATCGGCCCTATATATATTTCGCAGTACAATGAAACCGTTAACCCCGATAATCTTTTTAATCTTGCGGAAACACATGCAGAAAAAGATTTTTTCCCTTCCTCAAGACAAAAGAAAGATTTTTTAAGCTTTCTATTCAAAGCTATCCAGGAGAAATTGTCGCTTGAAAAAAATCTGCCTTACCTTGCCATCGCAAAATCTATCAGTGAATCTTTGGCGGAAAAACATATTGTGTTCGCTTTCAGTAATCCAGCCTTGCAAAATATTTCAACCGTAAGTGGATGGTCATCTTCTTTAAGGGATGATAGAAAGATAACATCTTCTTCAATAAATGACTTTATTGGAATAAACGAAGCAAACCTTGGTGTTAATAAAGTTAATTATTTTATTGGAAGAAGTTTATCTTATAATTTAAAGATCGGAGACGATGGGTCTCTTCTATCAAAGCTTACAATTTCTTATAGAAATACAAGTACTTCGGGAGTCTTTCCAGGAGGGGATTATAAAAATTATCTTCGGTTGATCTTGCCTTCTGGTGTACGAATTTCGACAATATCAATAGATGGTGTTCTTCAGAAAATAGGTGAGGCAGTTACGGATCCACTGGTTTATGAGAAAAAAAATTTTATTCCACCGCAAGTTCTTGAGGTTGAGAAAACAGAGGAACAGGGAAAAACAATATACGGGTTTCTAACCGTTGTTCCTGTTGGTTCTAGCAAGACAATAGTAGCGGAATACCAACTACCTAAAAAAGACCTCCGGGAAAATCCACTCATCTCTTATAATTTAAAGTTTTTTAAACAGCCGGGTACAGATAGTTATCCATTCAATTTTAGTTTTTCCTACCCATCGTCGTATCGAACGATTTCCTCTTCTAAGGAAATCAAGAATCTAAATGGCGTTTCATCGTTTTCTCAAAGTTTATCTTCGGATCAGAATATCTTTGTAAATCTTGCCAAGAAGTAGTTTATTTTCACATCCCCCTCTTAGGAGAATTTTCGAACACCGAATTCATTTCCGATAAATTTCGTATAAATGAGCTTGAAATGTCAATCTAATTTAGATATATACTCGTTTAGTATCTGGTATGCTACAATACTCGTAAATAGAAAATATTTTATGGATAAGATTTACAATCATAAATCAGCGGAGGAAAAAATTTATAAAATGTGGGAAGATGAAAGTTTCTTTGCCCCAAAGATTAACAAGGACAAAAAACCTTTCTCTATTATTCTTCCTCCTCCAAACGCAAATGCTCCCTTGCACTTCGGACATGCGATGTATGTAGTCGAGGACATTCTTATTCGTTACCATAGAATGAAAGGAGATCCAACTCTTTGGCTTCCCGGTGCTGATCATGCAGGTTTTGAAACTCAATTTGTTTTTGAAAAAAAACTCGAAAAAGAAGGCAAATCCCGATTTGATTTTGACCGAGAAACACTTTACGAAATGATTTTAAATTATGTTTTAGAAAACAAGAAAGGAATGCAGAATCAGCTAAGACGTCTTGGTTTCTCTCTTGACTGGGATAGAAATAAATTTACTCTCGATGAAGATATTATAAGCATAGTTTATAAAACATTTAAGAAAATGTACGATGACAAGCTTATTTATCGGGGAGAAAGACTTGTCAATTACTGCACGAAGTGCGGCACATCGTTTTCTGATCTTGAGGTAAATCACAAAGAACAAAAAGATCCTCTTTATTACTTAAGGTACGGGCCTTTTATTTTGGCAACTGTTAGACCTGAGACAAAATTTGGAGATACAGCGGTTGCGGTTAATCCTAAAGATAAAAGATATAAGGACTGGGTAGGGAAAAAGATAGAAGTAAAGGGAGTTATTGGTAAATTCAAAGTAACAGTCATAGCGGATGAAGTGATTGACCCAAATTTTGGAACCGGTGTTGCAAAGGTAACCCCGGCTCACGATGTTAAAGATTTCGAAATTGGACTCCGGCACAATTTAAAAAGAATTCAAGTAATTGATTTTAACGGCAAGCTTAATAAGCACGCAGGGAAATATCAAGGGCTTAGGGTTAAAGAAGCACGTAAGCGCGTAGCAGAGGATATGGAAGAAATGGGTCTTATTGAGAAAATTGATCACGAGTACACTCATGTAATTGAAGTTTGTTATAAATGCGGGACCACAATTGAACCAATGCTTATGCCCCAGTGGTTTATAAAAATGGAGCAATTGGCAAAACCGGCAATTGAAGCAATTTTAAAAAAGAAGATTAAATTTTATCCCAAAAGACATGAGAAAGCTATCCTTTTTTTCTTGAAGAATATTAAGGATT
>JAMCYD010000005.1 GCA_023473785.1 Patescibacteria group bacterium | reverse complement strand
GGCTTTATGCTCCTTTCGGCATTAGGAATGCCGTTTCAAAAAGGAGCTAAGGATTAAAATTTATGGCAAAAGTATCCGATATTGTCAAATTTAAGAAAAAACAAAAATTTGAGACAAGACATCATAATAGATGTAATATCTGTGGAAGAGCCCGTTCTTACATGAGACGTTTTGGCTTATGCCGGATATGTTTTAGAGAGCTGGCTTCCAAAGGTGAATTGCCAGGCGTTATTAAAGCAACTTGGTAAGGAGAATATGAATCATACAGTTTCTGACTTTATCATTAGAATAAAAAATGCAACACTTTCCAGAAGAAAGGAAATTTCTGTTCCGTTTACCCGCGTAACTAGAGAGATTGCCAAGGTTTTAGTCAGAGAGGGCTTCTTGGAAGATATTAAAGAACAAAAAATTGGAAAAAGAAAAGTTTTGACAATCAAGATAAGATATAGAAAAAGAATTCCAGTGTTGACTGATGTAGAAATAATTTCAAAGCCGTCTCTTAGGATTTACTCTCCTTCTAAGAACATAGCTGATCTTCAAAGACGTGGCATGTATACTATGATTTTATCAACCAATAAAGGAATTATGACAGGCAACGAAGCATATAAGAAAAAAATTGGAGGAGAAATCTTTTTCAAGATTTGGTAGGAGAAAAAAATTATGTCAAAAATTGGCAAGAAAACTATAGAAATAAAAGAAGGAGTTTCGGTGGCATTAAAGGACCATGAAATTAAGATTGATGGGCCGAAGGGGTCTCTTTCTTTCAGAATCCCACCTGGAATTGATGTCGAGATTAATAATAATCTAATCCAGGTTAAGGAGAAAAAAAAGAACGATGGCGATACAAAAGCATTGTTTGGATTAACAAGATCTCTGATCCAGAATATGACAATAGGCGTTTCCGTGGGTTTTGAAAAAAAGCTTGAGCTTTCAGGTGTTGGATACAGGGCGCAGATGTCAGGGGATGATCTTAATCTTTCTTTAGGATTTTCCCATCCTGTTAAAATAACACCAAAGGCAGGCATAAAATTTTCAGTTTCCGAAAATAATATCATCGTTTCCGGTATAGATAAAGAGCTAGTTGGGGATGTAGCTTCTCGAATAAGAGCTATCCGTCCACCTGAGCCGTACAAAGGTAAGGGAATTAAATACAAGGGTGAGAGAATACGAAGAAAAGCCGGCAAGGCTGTAAAGGTAGTAGGAGCTAAATAAATTTAAAATTATGGAAAATAAAAAACAGAAAATAAAAAGACAAATTAGAATTCGATCAAAATTCAAAGGAACTAAACAGAAACCTAGACTTTCAGTTTTTAGGTCAAACAAGTTTATGTATGCCCAGCTTATAGATGATGAAAAAGGACAGACTATTTTGGCTGTTTGTGAAAAAGATCTTGATAATAAAACTTCCAAGATCAAAACGGAAAGGGCAAAAGCTCTAGGTATTGCTTTGGCCAAACAGGCGAAAACAAAAAAAATCCAGACGGTAGTTTTTGACAGAGGGAGCTATGCATACCATGGAAGGGTTAAAGCGTTGGCGGAAGGTAGCCGAGAAGGAGGGCTAAAATTCTAATGGCAGAAATAGATAGGAATCAGACAGAAAACGGATTTGAAGAAAAAATTATTCAGGTTAATAGAGTCTCTAAAAAAACAAAAGGAGGCAACAAGATTGGCTTTTCTGTTTTAATGGTCGTTGGGGACAAGAAAGGAAAGGTGGGAGTGGGTCTTGGTAAAGCTCCTGACGTAACAATTGCAATTAAAAAAGGAATCGCTTTGGCCAAGAAGCATATGGTGGAAGTCCCAATTATTAACGGAACAATACCATTTCAAGTAAAGGTTAAATTGGGAGCAGCAAAGATAATGCTTAAACCAGCCCCTAAAGGTAGTGGGGTAATCGCAGGAGGAGCTGTGAGGAATGTAGTTACAGCAGCAGGAATAGAAAATATTTCATCCAAGGTTCTCGGGACCAACAATCAGGCGAGCAATGTTTACGCAACGCTTGAAGCACTGACAAAGTTGGCGCAGCGCTTCGAAAAAAATAAGGAGGCTCGTAAAGCTTAATGGAACTAAATAAGATTGAAAAAACAACAGAAAGAGGAAAAAGACGCCTAGGTCTTGGTTCTGGCTCAGGACGTGGAAAAACAGCAGGTCGAGGCACAAAGGGTCAAAAGGCAAGAGGTAAAATCTCCCTTTCCTTTGAGGGTGGAGCCCTTACTCTTATCAAAAGACTCCCATTTAGGCGCGGAAAAGGAAAACATAAGGTTTTTAAGAAAAAACCTCTTATTGTAAATGTGAAAGCTCTCAATCTTCTTAAAAAAGATACGGTGGTTGATATTAATACTTTAATTAAACAGCACATTGTCGATGAGAAAGATGCTAATATATATGGAGTTAAAATTTTAGGAGAGGGAGAAGTTAGTATTCCTTTAACTATTAAGTTGCCCATTTCGGAAAGAGCAGCTTTAAAAGTTAAAAAAGCAGGAGGCAGCGTCGAGAGATAAAATGCAAAATATTTTATCAATTTTCAGAAACAGCTTTAAGACACCAGACGTCAGAAGAAAACTTTTGTTTACTGCCTTAATTTTTGTGGTGTTTAGAATTTTTGCACATATCCCAGTTCCTGGAGTCGATCTGGTCTCGCTTAAACTCCTCTTCTCTCGAAATCAATTCTTGGGCCTTTTAGATATCTTCTCAGGAGGCACTCTTGCTAATTTTTCCGTTATGGCCTTAGGACTTAACCCGTATATCAATGCTTCCATAATCCTCCAGCTCTTAACGCTCGTCTTTCCAAAACTTGAAGCATTGTCCAAGGAGGGAGAGTCAGGACAGCAAAAAATAAATCAGTATACAAGAATGCTAACAGTGCCTCTTTCTGCTCTTCAGGCATTTGGTATGTATGCTCTTCTTAGGAGCCAGGGGATTATTACTACTCTTCTTCCTATAAATCTTATGGCATTTATCGTTACGATGGTTGCCGGAACCATGCTTTTGATGTGGTTTGGGGAATTGATTTCTGAAAAAGGAGTTGGAAATGGAATTTCCCTTATTATTTTTGCAGGAATTGTAGGAAGATTGCCAGTCGTTTTTGGTCAAACTATCTCAACAATTACAGCAGAAAATTTCACAAGTATAGTTATATTTTTAGTCATGGCGGTTGTTGTAATTGCATCTATAGTTATTATAAACGAAGCGACAAGACAGATAACTGTTTATTATGCAAAAAGAGTTAGGGGGAATAAAATGTATGGAGGACAATCTACTCACTTACCGCTTAGACTTAACCAGGCGGGTGTTATTCCGATTATCTTTGCCGTATCTTTAGTTCTCCTGCCATCTCTTATTGCAAACTACTTAACGGCTTCAAAGAACGTAGCGCTTCATAATATTGCTACCTCAATTACAATATGGCTTAACCCATTGGGTATCCTATACAATGTTTTATATTTTCTTCTTGTCGTTGGTTTTACTTATTTTTATACGGCAGTTATCTTTAATCCAAAAAAAATCGCTGAGGAAATTCAAAAATATGGAGGATTTATACCAGGGATAAGACCCGGCACGCCGACAGCAAATTACTTAAATTACATCTTAACAAGAATAACTCTGGCTGGAGCAATTTTCTTGGGCATAATAGCTATTTTCCCAACTATTGCCAGAACTTTTACCAACATACAAAACCTTATCCTGGGAGGAACGGGTATTTTAATTGTCGTTTCAGTAGTTCTTGAGACCATTAAGGCAATTGAGGCACAGCTTGTAATGCGAAGTTATGATTCATACACAAAATAGAATATGAAAATAGTATTAATCGGAATTCAAGGCGCAGGTAAATCAACACAGGGAAATCTTCTCTCGGAGAAGCTTGGGATTCCTTACCTTTCGACTGGACATATCTTTAGAGAAATTGCAAAGGAAAAGACCAGGTTGGGTAGGGATGTTAAAGAAATTATGAATGCAGGGTACCTTATTCCCGATAAGAAAACGGCGCGAATCGTTGAAGAATATTTAAAAAGACCGGAGTACAAAAACGGTTATATCATAGATGGTTTTCCCAGAACCATTGCCCAGGTAGAGTTCTTTAAGAATGGAGCCGATAAGGTTATATATCTTGAAGTTTCCGATAAGGAAGCATTGTGGAGATTAAGTTATCGAAATGGTGAAAACGGTGAAATCAGAGAAGATGAAACCCTTGCGGCAATAAGAAAGAGAATTGAGTCTTTCCATAAATTTACAGAGCCGGTTCTTGACTACTATCGTAAAAAAGGTGATCTTATAGAAATTGATGGAGAAAGAACCATCGAGGAGATTCACAGAGAAATAATGAAACATCTTGGAGAATAAAAATTTTATTATCGGCATTGTCGGTAGGTTTGGAAGCGGAAAATCAGAAACTGCTTCCTTTTTTCCTTCAAGGGGTTTATAAAAATTATGAAGAAAAGTTTTTCGATAGCAATAGATGGACCGGTAGGAGTCGGCAAGGGAACCCTAGCAGTCGCTCTTTCGAAAAAGTTTGGGGCTTTATATATCAATACGGGCGCTATGTATAGAACCCTAACTCTTGCTTGTCTCAGGGAGAAGATAGATATAAAAAATGAGGATCAAATATTGGACCTTCTTAGGAAAGTTAACATTGATTTTAAGATTAATAATGACAAGAGTCAACAGGTTTTTCTAAACGGAGAAGAAGTTTCGCGCGAAATTTTTCTGCCTAGGGTTAGTAACACAGTTGCTCTAATTTCTCCCTTTCCGCAAGTAAGGCGCGAAATGGTCAAAAGACAGAGAGAGATGATGAAGGGAAAAGATCGAGTAGTCATAGAAGGAAGAGATATTACAACAGAAGTTATTCCAGATGCGGATCTTAAGATTTTTCTAACTGCGGATCTTAAAGTAAGAGCGCAAAGAAGATATAAGCAGATTGTGAAAAATAAAATAGATGCAACGCTTGATGCTGTGTTGGCAGAAACGCAGGAAAGAGACAGACGTGATATTGAAAGAGAAACGTCTCCGTTAACTGTCGCAAAAGATGCTTACGTTTTGGATACTAGTCATTTAACCATTGATGAAACAGTTAAAAAAGTAATTGAAAAAATGAGCGAAAAGGGAATCGTATGATTGATATTAAAACTCCAGAAGAAATTAAAACAATGAGAGAAGGAGGGAGAATCTTATCCCTCGTGCTTTTCAAACTCTTGCAAAATATTAAGCCGGGGGTTTCGGAGCTTGAAATAGATCGACTTGCAGAAGAACTTATCTTAAAAAATGGTGCAAAACCGGGTTTTAAAAAAGTTAAGGGGTATAAGAATTCTATCTGTGTTTCGACCAATGGCGTTGTGGTGCATGGTGTGCCGACAAGTTATAAATTTAGGGAAGGAGATATAGTTGGAATTGATTGTGGGGTTTTTTATAAAGGATTTCATACGGATATGGCAGAAACAATTTTAGTTGGCGCTGAGGTCGCCCCGCCATTGCGGGGCTCTCCGCGCCGTGAGACTGCGAAATTTTTGGAAACCGGAAAAAGAGCATTAAATGAAGCTATTAAAATGGCAAAAGTTGGAAATAGAGTCGGTCATATTTCAAAAACTATTCAAAGCATAGTTGAAGGGGAAGGATATTCAGTAGTCCGTTCGCTGGTTGGGCATGGTGTTGGAAAAAAGCTTCATGAAGAGCCAGAAGTTCCGGGATTTCTTGTAGGACCCATAGAGAAAACTCCCAAGCTTCGGCCGGGTATGACAATAGCAATTGAGGCAATCTATAATATGGGAAAAAGCGATGTTGCCTACGCAAATAAGGATGGGTGGACGATCAAAACCGCTGATGGGAGCGTGTCTGGACTTTTTGAAAGAACAATAGTCATTGCCAAAGAGGGGCCAGTGATTTTAACAAATTAACATTGCGATTTGGTTTGAACTTTGATATAATTAAGGCTGAAAATTTCTAATTTCTAATTTCTAGTTGATCTAACAATTTCCAATTTAGAAATTAGGTTAATTGGGAATTTTATTTTTATGGTTCACCAAGGTTCGTTTGAAACAGATGGCGTTGTTAAGGAATCTCTTCCCAATACTCTTTTTAGAGTAGGACTGGAGAATGGAGACGTAGTTATCTGTCACTTGTCCGGTAAGATGAGAATGAATTTTATAAAAATTTTGCCGGGAGACAGAGTTCGTCTTGAAATGACTCCTTACGATAAGGCAAAAGGTAGAATAGTATACAGGTATAAGTAAGTATTATGAAAGTACAAGCAAGTGTAAAGCCAAGATGTGTAAAATGTAAAATCATCAAAAGACGTGGCACAATACGTGTAGTGTGTGAAAACCCAAGACACAAACAAAGGCAGGGATAGAATATGAGAATTTCAGGTATTAATATTCCAGACGAGAAAAGAATTGACATAGCATTAAGTTATCTATACGGAATAGGTAGAAAAAATGCGGTAGATGTGCTTAAAAAGGCAAGTGTCGATGCATCAAAGAGAGTAAAGTCACTTTCCGAAGATGAGCAAAAAAGGATTCAAAAAATTCTAGAAAGCTATAAAATTGAAGGAGATTTAATGACCGAAGTGACAACAGGTATCAAAAGACTCAAGGAGATCGGTTCTTATAGGGGAATGAGGCATAGTAAAAACCTTCCCGTTCGAGGACAGAGGACAAGAAGCAATGCGAGAACCAAGAGGGGGAAAAGAGTTACAATCGGAGCAATTAAGAAAGAAATGGCAGCAAAGATGGGGCTTGTTCAGGACAAAAAGGAACAAAAGTCGTAAAAAAACTATAAAATATGAAGAAAAAAGTGCAAGAAACATCAGATAGCAAATCTAAGAAAAAAACCGGGGTTAAAGTCTCTTCGCATGGCCGGGCGTATATAACAGTTACTTTTAATAATACATTGGTCACTATAACAACGGAAAGCGGAGATGCTATTGCCTGGGGGTCTTCTGGGGCTTCTGGATTTAAGGGAACTAGAAAATCAACTCCTTATGCTGCAACTGTGGCAGTTGAGAGTGCTGTTGGCAAAGCAATAGAAAAAGGATTAAAGACAGTAGACGTATATGTGAAAGGACCAGGATCCGGTCGGGATTCGGCATTGAGGGCAATTAGAAGCGGGGGTCTTTCAATCTCTTCAATTTCAGATATTACCCCCATTCCTCACAACGGACCAAGGCCAAAGAAAAAAAGGAGAGTATGATGGCAAAATATACTGGACCAAAACATAAATTAGCGAGACGAGAAGGATTAAATATCTTAGATAAAAATTCTGCAAGTCTCAAAAGAAGACTAAATGTTCCTTTGGGCGTCCACGGACGTAAAAGGCGCAGAAGGCTTTCTGAGTATGGATTGCAGCTTAGAGAGAAACAGAAGCTAAAAGCTACATATGGACTTCTCGAAAAACAATTCAGAAGATTAATCGACAAGGCAGTAAGCAAAAAAGGAGATACCGGAGAAATTCTTATGTCTCTTCTTGAAACAAGACTTGATAACATGGTATATCGATTTGGCTTTGCGCAGTCAAGATACATGGCTCGTCAGCTCGTGTCTCATGGACACGTCTTCGTTAATGGCAATAAAGTAAGCATACCGTCTTACTCTGTTAAGATCGATGATATTATTTCTCTCTCCAGTAAGATTAAGAAAACACCTAGTGTGTTGAAAAAACTTGAAGAAAAAGATATTGAAGTCTTGCCTTTCTTAAAAAGACAGGCAGATGTAGGTAAGCTGTTGAGAATTCCCAAAAGAGAGGATTTACAGACGCCATTCAATTTACAATTAATTATTGAATATTACTCGAGATAGTGCTAAAATAGCTTTTTATGCTAGATCCAATTTTAAAAGTTAAAGAAGAAAAGATTGAAAAGGATTTTGGGGAGTTTATTATAGAACCCCTAGAGCCTGGCTATGGCTATACGCTTGGAAACGCTTTAAGACGTGTTCTTCTTGGTTCAATTGCAGGAGCGGCAGTGACCTCTGTAAAAATTTCAGGTGTAAAGCATAAATTTTCTACTATTTCAGGACTTAAGGAAAATGTTATAGATTTTCTCCTTAACATAAAAGGATTAAATATCCTTCTGCTTGATTCAAAGAGCGTAAGCACGATGAAACTTTCCGTAAAGGGGCCAAAGAAAATTACAGCAGGTGATTTAGATCTCCCGGAAGATATTGAAATAGTAAATAAAGATCATTACTTAGGTTACCTTTCCGATAAAAAAGCAAAGCTAGAAATGGAATTGACAGTTGAGAGAGGCATGGGATATCTCCTTTCGGAAGAGCGAAAGATCTCAACGCTTGGAGTTATTCCAACAGATGCAATCTTCACTCCTGTAAGGCGCGTAAATTACCAAGTTTCAGCTACCCGTGTTGGAAGACAGACAAATTTGGATAAATTGACGCTTCAGATTTGGACCAATGGTACAATTTCCCCTCGAGAGGCCCTTGATACAGCTGGAAAAATCCTTTCGTCCTACTTTATGCAAATTTACCAGCCAAAAGATGTAGCGTCTTCGGAAAACGCCACCCAGACATCCTCAATTCCTGAAAATATTCTAAGAATGACAATCGATGAACTCGACCTTCCTACAAGAATTTACAACAGTCTTAGGAATGGTGAGATAGAGACTTTGG
This sequence comes from Patescibacteria group bacterium, assembly GCA_023473785.1. Taxonomy (GTDB): domain Bacteria; phylum Patescibacteriota; class Microgenomatia; order Levybacterales; family UBA12049; genus JAMCYD01. The sequence goes on along the minus strand of JAMCYD010000005.1, from coordinate 293 downwards.
GAGACTTGCTTAAGATACCAAGGAAAGAATTGATGTCTATGCGCAATATGGGAGGAAAGTCAGTTACTGTTATCGAGGAAAAACTTAAGGGAAAAGGAATAGAGCTATCAGTCTAAATCAAATCTCAAATCTTGAATTTCAAGTCTCAAATCTGCGTCTATAAATTTCAAAACTTCTGAAGATTTTAGATTTACGTTTGAAATTTGAGATTTAAGCTTTGAGATTTTTATTATGCGAAAAAATATATTCGGCAGAAAATTTAAGAGAGATATTAATAAAAGGAAGGCGCTTTT
>JAMCYD010000018.1 GCA_023473785.1 Patescibacteria group bacterium | reverse complement strand
TCCACAACCCCGAGATCTTTGCTGGAAAACTTATTGATTATTTGCTATTCTACAATACACAAAGAGTGCATAATGCCCATGACGACTTAAGAAGTCCAATGGATTATCTAATTTCTAAAGGAGTAATGTCTAAAATGTCCGCAACGCATACATAAATTTGCATTTAGATTAATATTCATGTAGAATTATACAAGCTCAGGAATTCCTAGAGCTTTTTTTATTAAATGAAAAGACATTTACTCGCAGTTGAAAAAAGAACAGTTTTAGGCAAAAAAGTCAAAAAATTAAGAAGAGACGGAATTTTGCCTGCAAATATATACGGAAAAGATATTAAATCAGTCTCCGTACAGGTAAACTTAAAGGATTTTGACAAGCTTTACAAAGAAGTAAGGGAAACCGGGCTTATCGATGTTGAATTAAATGGAGAAAAAAGGCCTTCCCTTATCCATGAAGTCCATATTGATCCTGTAACCCAAACATTTCTTCACGCTGATTTCTACCAGGTAAATTTGAAAGAAAAGATAAAATCAATGATTCCTCTTGAAATTATAGGAGAAGCAAAGGCAGTACAAGATAAAATTGGCCTTTTGCTTCAAACATTATCTGAAGTCGAAGTAGAAGCTTTACCTGAAGAATTACCTGAAAATATTGAGGTAAACGTAGAGCATTTAGCAAATATCGACGACCAAATCTTGGTATCAGACCTTAAAAAACCTGCAAGCGTTGAAATTTTAACCGACGGATCCCAGGTAGTAGCCAAAATCACAGACTTTCCAAAAGAAGAAGTTATCGAAGCTCCTGCTGAAGAAGTAACGGCAGAAGGTGAAGCTGCAGAAGAGGGAGCGGAAGCACCTAAAGAAGGCGAAACAACTGAAGCTCCAAAAGAGCAGCCAGAAACTGAAGCTAAAAGCTAATTATTTTCAATCGTTTGCTTTAGCCTCAAACCAGGCTCAAAATTAGGATCAATATTTAAAACTTTCTCTAAATTTTCCAATGCCTTATCTTTTTCCTCTATCTGATACTGCAAGGTCGCAAGCTTATAATAGGCATCCCTGTATCCTTTATATTTTATTGAAATATCCTCCCAGTACTTAATTTCCCCTATAATTTTCTCTCTTTTTTGCATTATTTCCTGTTTTTCCTGATAAGTTTCATATAAGGTTAAGCCTGAGAAAGCTATTGCAATTAAGACAAGAAAAGACAACACTAAAGGCCAAAACCATTTTTCGGTAATAATTCGGTAAATCTTCGGGAATTTATGCTTCTCTACTCTTTTTACTGCTTTTTTTGATTTTTTAGGCTTTTTCGAATTTTGCTTTGTCATAAAAGGCTGGATCAAGCTCAAAAATTAAGCTTCTTGAGTCAATCTTGTCTATATTAATAGTACCATCCATATGGTCAATTTCATGCTGAAAAACCCTGTTATACATTTTCCCCTTCTTATCGCCTGACTTTTTCTTCCAATATCTTTTAATCCCTTCTTCGTCATAATATTCAAACTCAATCCAGGAAGGCCTTGCAAGAGGAGCTATAATTGGATTTGCACTCATGCACATTTCCGGATATTTTAATAATTCTTTTGATTTTTTGGTTATCTTGGGATTTATAATTATCAAAAGCCTGCCTTTTAACTCCGGCATGTAAACCACGGAAAACCTTTCAGGAATTCCTATCTGAACTGCTGTTATTCCCCTACCGACTCCTGTCAGTTTTCTATATCTAAGCATGCAGTTTTTAAGATATTTAAATTTTTCTTTATACTCTTTTGTTTTTATTTTTTCAACCGGAACATCAGATGAAGGCTTTCGAAGATCATCATTTTCGCCAATAAAGTGGATAAACTGCCCTGTCTCGATGACTTTTTCAAAAACAGCTTTTTTGTTTTTTCTGAATTTTGGAAGAATCAAAGGAGAATTCATACTTTTAATGTGGCCAAGTCTCTATCATTATCGATTCTTTATGTTGTGGCATCTTTTGATAGATTTCTTCAGTTGTAAAAGGCATAAAAGGATGAAGGAGTTTTAATGTTTCTGTCAAAATATGCTCCAGAACAGGCTGAGCATCCGCTCTTCTTTTTTTTGTCTTTTCAATATAACTATCTGCAAATTCATGCCAAACAAAATTGTAAACATTTTCGGTTGCCAAATGGAAATTAAAATTTTCTAAATTTTTAGTAACTTCTTTTATGGTTTCATTTAATTTTTTGTTTATCTCCTGATCGTCTTCATGGGAAATCTCAAGGTTTGATTTTGCACCTTCAGGTTTTAATTCAACTATAAATCTATAAATATTTTTAAGCTTGGTTCCAAAATTCCTAAAATTCTTACACCTCTCTCCCATAACCTGCTTAGAGGTTTTTCCGTCTCTTCCAGGCGCTGAATAAGTATAAAGGGACATTCGGAGAGAATCAGTTCCCCACTCGTTTCTTAGTTCATTTGGATCAATTCCATTTCCCAATGATTTAGAGAACTTTCTTCCTTGTAGGTCCCTAAGCATGCCATGAAAAAACATATTTTCAAAAGGAATTTTATCTGTAAACCAAAGAGAAAGCATTATCATTCTTGCTATCCACAAGTACCTTATCTCTGGAGCGGAAATTTCAAAATTCCAAGGAGAATATCTTTCCAGTTCTTTTGTTTTTCCTGGCCAGCCAAGAGTTGCAAAAGGCCACATCCCAGAAGAAAACCAAGTATCAAGGACCTGTTCATCCTGCACCCAATTTGATCCCTGGCAATTTTTGCACTTTTCCTTTGGCTTTTCAAAAGAGATAAGCATATCTTTATCTTTTCCAACTTCATGAGACGGATTACAAGTCTCGCAATACCAAACAGGAATTCTATGTCCCCACCAAAGGGTTCTTGAAATCGACCAATCATGAATCTCATTTAACCATTTCGAAATAATATCTAAGTAGTTTGAGGGAATAAAATTAACTTTACTTATATTCTTTAAGGCTTTTTCTGCTAATGGCTTCATCTTGACATACCATTCTTCAGAAATTAAAGGCTCTACCGTTGTCTTGCATCTCTCGCAAACTGGCACCGAATGACTATAATCCTCAATTTTCTCAAGTGCACTCAATTCTTTTAATTTTTCTTCTGATTTTACTCTTGCTTCTTGTGCCTTTAAGCCGCTTAAGTCTCCTGCAAGATCAGTCATTTTTCCATCTTTTCCAACCGCATGCATTATCTCTAAACCATTATCTCTCCCAATTTCGTAATCTAAAAGATCGTGTCCCGGCGTTATCTTTAAAGCACCTGTTCCAAAATCTGTTTTAACTTTCTTGTCTTCTATTACGGGAATTTCTTTTTTTGTGAATGGATTTACAACCTTTTTTCCAGTAAATTTTGAGTACTTAGGGTGATTCGGATAAATAGCTATGGCAACATCTGCAAAAATTGTTTCCGGTCTTGCAGTTGCAATAGTAATGTATTCATCTGAATCAACCAAATTATACTTAACAAAATAGAGTTTTTCTTTTCTTTCCTGGTATTCCATTTCTACATCCTCTATTGCAGTTCCGCACTTTGGACACCACTGGACAATATATGCCCCCTTATATAAAAGATCCTGCTCCCAAAAAATCTTAAACTCTTCCAAAACTGCTTTTTGAATTTTTTCATCTAAGGCAAACACTTCCCTATCCCAATCTGCAGAAATTCCCATTACAGTCCAGACATTATGAAATGATTTATAGACCTCGTCTCTAAATTCCCAAGCTCTTTTTAACCATTCTTCTCTTCCAAGTTTGTATTTAGATAGGCCCTCTTTTGCAAGAAGCTTATTGAATGTCCCCTCAAATTGAATTCCTGCATGGTCTACTCCTGGCAGAAGCAAAACATCGTATCCCTGCATTCTCTTGAATCTTGCCAAAGCATCTAATATCGAGTGCTGCATTGCATGGCCAAGGTGCAACTCCCCTGTTAAATTAGGAGGGGGCATTAAAATCGAATATGGCTTTTTAGAATTAGATGGGTCAGCTTTAAAATATTCTTTTTCTTCCCAGAATCTATAAATTTCTTCTTGCGAATTCATAACTCTTACAATTTTACCAGAGTATTAGATTTGAAGCAATGAAGCTAAATTTATTTAATTTTAGAAGAACTTAAGTCAACCAGTTTGTATCCTCTTGTTTTTATAGTCTTAATTTCGTATTTTGCATCCTGATCTTTAAGCTTATTTCTGACTCTTGATACTAACCTGTCTATTGCCCAGTCCGAAACCCCAAGTTCCTCTACTTCAGGCCAGACAATTTCAATAATTTTTTCTCTTTCACATATTTCATTCGTTGTGTTTTTTAATAGGTTAAAAAGCCTATTTTCTTTTTTTGTAAACTCAATTTTTTGTTTTTCTTCTTTTCTTCCTTCTCTTTTTCTGATGTAAAAATCAAAAAGCTTGCTGAATATTCCTTCTCTGTTTAAAAAACCTGAATTCCAAAGATACTCCCCTTCCCTTTTATCCTTTTCTTCTATTCTTTCTTCATCAATTACTTTAACCATTATTTCTTTTTCTTTTTCCGATAAACTTTCCCAAAGTTCCTCTGATTGAAGCATTATTCTTTCATCCCTCGCCAATCTCTCAAAAAGATCTTTTTTATCCTTAATCTTTATTTTCCTTTCACTCAGATTAATAAGCCCAAGCTGCAGGTATTGTATAAATCCGTCAACTATTTCAAATAAATCTTCTTCTGTTAACTCCGGAAGATTTAATCCGTATCTTGTTTTATAAGTCTGGGCAATTATTTTTACATCTTTTGATGCTGCAGGCTTTATATACATATTTTGGCAAAAAACAGAAAGAGAGGCTTTATCAAAAACATCTGGAGAAAGACCATCTAAGGTTCTGTAGCTTGTAAATATGTAAGACAGCTTCCTGTGGGTTGAGTCTTTTAGTCCTTGAAGATTTGAGAAAAAAGCAGGAGTTGCTGCATCTTTTATTCTGTCAAACCTAATAAAAAATATATCGGGAAGAAGCTTTGCATTGATTATCTTAATAAGGGCTTTTCGCACGTTATCTATTGTTAAAAAAAGGTCCTGCGATTGGATACTATCCAGAAATAAATTTTCAATTTCTTTTTCAAGTTCTTTATTTAAGGAACTTTTATTAACAGCGTCCGAAATTCTTTTTAAAGTCAGTATCCAAAAAGGATAAACTTCTCTTTCTACTAGGTCGTTTAGGTCAACAGGAATAAAAAGATGTTTTTTCCCGTCATTAATATAAGTTGGGAAAATATTTTTATGATTTAAGAAAAAACGAAGGAAGTTGCTTATTCCTACCCTCTTCATGCCTATTAGGACAACTGACCTTCTGTTTCTTAGATGCTGTCCCAATTTTCTTGCCTCATCTTCCCTAAAGCCTATTGGATATTTTGCCTCGATAACTGATTCTTCCATGCTTAGATTCTAAGGGTTAAAGTCGTTTTTATCAATATCTTCTATTTTGTCAGGAATATGTCTTAAAAATATCAAGCTGAGCGGGAGAGAATAAGATATCTTTAAACAATGAAAGAACAAGTATTAGAAGTCCCTCACCATGAATTAGTTGGAATCTTACCAAGTCACGATACTGGATTAAGAATACATAGCTCTCAAGGTGAGGATTTAACAGCAAATTTTTTCGGAAGAACTTTATCTATTGAAAACCTAGCTGGACATAGGGTTATTGATACAGGTGCTAGACAAGAAGAGCATGAAAGTTTGTCAACAGTACAAAAACTACCTTCAAAAGCAGATATCTTTATTGCTTCCTCGGAATAAGAATTCTCCTGAAAAAATTATTATTTTTTTGAGAAATCTAGCTCAAAATCCCTATCCTGAGTAAGAATTTCGGAGGTTGAGATTGTATTGTCCAAGGTTTTAAAACCAGTTGGTGGCTCAAAAACCGAAAATGATGAAGGATAAGAAAGGGAAAATCTATATGGATACTCCTCTGTCCCCGGCTGTTTAAATATTTTTAAACCATAAGTAAAATTTTGCTTCTCCAGATTAAGTTTTTGAGGAAAAACATAGTTAATTGTAACTTTTTTCAAAGAACCCTTTTTAACTTCAACTAAAAATCCAAAAACGCTTTTCCCCTCCTCTTCTTTTTCCTCAATCTCTAATCCCTCAGGCTTTTTAAATCCTTTTTGCTCGTAAATTTTTGGGTCACTGATTGCAGGAATAACTTTCTGAGCGATATCATCCAGATATATAGAAGATATCGTTATTCCTTTTGGAAGTATTATCCTTAAATAATTTTTGTAATCCCCTCCCGGCCACTCACTACTATCATTTTTATAGTTCATGATTAGGTTGCCGGAGATACTCCCTTCATCGCTAATCTTGAGCTCTTGATAAACATCCCTTTTTATAAAATAATTTGCCTTATTGACCCCGACATTTGCTTCATTTATTCCGATAAAATCATTAATTATTTTTGAATCTTGTTTTCTATTGTCCCACAAAGAGGAAGACATGTTATTAGCCGTAAAATATTTTTGAACGTCATTGTCTGAAAAAGCAAAAAGAAGATGTTTTGTTTTTACTGAGTCACTTAAAACCTCCAATAGTTTTATATATGAAACGCCTTTTGATGAAAAAGAAAGGACTATTGAATTAAATAAAGATCTTAAGAAGTCCTTTTTCTGAGTTGAACCGGGAAAAAAATTTTTTTCTGCGTGCGTCTGGGCCAAAAGATACAAGTTATTTTCATCAACTTTTTCATTATAGTCTGAAACAAAAACAGGGCCTGTTGCTTTCAAGAGATTTTTAACAAAAGTTACATCAACTCCAATTACTCCATCTACCCTTGTCCCCATTTCCTTATTGAGCAGAAAAGCGGCTGTTGAGGCGGATTTTGTAAAATCAATATCAAAGTTACTATCCCTTAAATACCAATGTATTTGCGGAATATACCTTCGCACAGCAAAAGGAGGCTCAAAATGTCCTTTTAATTGACCGTCCGCATCATAAACATCGTGAATAAGAAAGTCATCTACTCTCCCTTTATTTAAGGTAAGTAAGCCATACGACCCTATAAATCCCCCACTAGGCCTTAGTTCCATGTTATTTTGAAATATTACTAAATAAGTTTTTTTATCATATGCGCCAAGCATGCTAGGCATTGCTTCTATCGTATAAAAATGAGGATCTAAGGGATAATTGAATTTTAGACCTAAACCCAAGTCACTCAGGGAATCATTTGTTTTTATGTTTTCCAAAGAAAACACTCCGCTTTTAAGAAGCTCTATGCTTGAAAGAAGATCTGCTCCTTCAGGTTTTCCTTCCATAATCCCTTTCACATTTAGAATGGAATTTAAAACATTAACGACTGCCGACGATGAATCTTTGCCCAAGTTAATTATGCCATCTAATTTATTTAATCTATCTTCTTGTCCTAAAACTTCCAATTCCTGGGAGAAAACATTAAGAGAATCTTTTGAACGAGAAAAAAAGTTTTTTGAATATTTAGCGTTTTTAAAGGATGAAGAGAGATTGCCTTTTGATAAATCTGTCTTTGATGAATTAATAAAAATTATCCCTAAGATAAAAAAAATAACTGAAATAATAAATGGGAAAATAATTATAAAAATTAAAGTAAATATTATTTTTTTTAACGATATATTCCTTGTTTTATTTTCTTTCTTCTCCTTTATTTGTTTTGTTTCCCAGAAAGAATTGTCTATTTGGTTATTATTAAATTCCTCCATTGTCTCCTTAACTCTTTTTTCAATCGGGTAATCTGATCCCACTGTATACTCCCCTTCTGAAAAATCAAGTTCTCTTACTTGGCTTTTATTTTTTTTAAAATCAATTTTTACAAGAGGGTTTATTTTCTGGATTATTCTTGAGATTTTTAAATCGGTTGAAAAGCTTTTTGAAAATATTAAATATTGTCCAAAAGAAGACGTTCCAAAAATAACCCTTAATATTCCATCCAGAGCATCTTCTAGATAAATAGGGAATTTTTTATCAAGTCCGGTATTTGAGATTTCTATTTTCTCTTTTGAAACAGCTTTTTTAATTAAGGTGTTAATGTTTGAATCGAAATCTAAAGAATTTTTTCCGAACAGGTCTCCTAAAATTATTACTTTTGAATTTTTATAGGAATCCAAAACTTTTTTTACAAGATGCTTGTTGTAGTCTTTTAAATTGAAAATCACAACAAGCGTTGACTTATCTTTTTCGGCTTTTTTTATAAATTTTGGAAGAAGACCTAGAGATTCTTTTCCGCTATAAACAAGAGCAATTATTGAGTACAGGTAGTCTGGAAATACGGGTATTTTTCGCTTATAGGAAATGTAAAAAATGTTTTTCTCTTCGCTTTCAAGCAAATATTTTTCGCTTGCAAGAATTACTGTCATTTCTTTTTTTATTTTCTTTGCAAGTTCAGCTCCGATAAAACCTTCCTTGTCTACAAGAAGAATATTCTGAAGGTTATTTTTTTCGGTTATAACAAGTGAGGGTCTAGCCATATTAAAGAAAGTATACTCTTTAATAATTCTAAGAGGATTTAAAAGTGTTGTCCAGAGCCATGTTGACTAGTTTATCTGCCATTTTATTTTTCTCTCTTGGGATATTAATATACCGAATTTCTCTGTTAATTTTAGCCTCTAATTCCCGAATTTTGAATAATAAATCCCTAAGATCCGCATTTTTAACCTTATAAAGTCCAACAATCTGGGAATATACCAGCTGTGAATCAAGCGAAATACTAATTTTCCTATCCCCTATCTTATCCATATTTTCAGAAATCCAAAAGAGGGCTAATACGACAGCTTTATACTCAGCTACGTTATTCGTAGATACTCCAATTTTTTCCGCAAGCTCACAGACCTTATTTTTATTCTGATCCTCAATATAGACGCCTATTCCTGCTGGTCCAGGATTTCCCCTAGCTCCCCCGTCTGTATAAATATTAATCATATTTCAAAATTTTTCTTTAGACTAAGCACTTTTACAATCAAGAAAATTAATACGAAACCTTCTGAAACTCCTGTTATTATAGCGCTAGCATTGTAGGAAGCAACAGGGATGAACAATACGTTTAATACTATATTTAATAAAGCAGAAGATAGATAAATAACCATTAAAAAAATTTGCTTATTTTTGGAAA
>JAMCYD010000038.1 GCA_023473785.1 Patescibacteria group bacterium | reverse complement strand
ATCCTCTCTGATAGGCAGATCGTGATAAAACTACCGTCGAATCAAGAAAGGGGAATATCGATTGGACTCCCTGATCCAGTATGTCATCGTTAGGTACATAAATCGCTTCAATTGTACTTATAGAATTCTCTTTCGTAGAGACTAATCGTTCATGGAAAGATGCCATTTCGGATGCAAGCGTTGCCTGGTAACCATCCTCCGATGGAATAGTGTTCATTAAAACCGCGAGTTCATTTCCTGCTTGGGCAAAACGGAAGGCATTATCTATAAAAAATAAAACGTCTTTTTTTGAAACATCTCGGAAATACTCTGCAACCGTGGTTGCAGTAAAAGCGGTTAGAAAACGAATTGCGGGGTTTTCTCCCATCGGTCCAAAGACTAGAGATACCGAAGGCAGAACTTTTTGCTCAGCTAAGGTTTGGTGAAGCTCATGTCCTTCCCTGGTTCTTTCTCCGACTCCTGCAAACACAGAAATACTTTTGCCTTCGTCTTTCTTAAGAACAATTACGTTGTGAATTATTTCGGTCAAAAGCAGTGTTTTGCCGACCCCTGCTCCTCCAAACAAGCCGATTTTGCCTCCCTTGACAATAGGGGAGAAAAAATCTATCGCTTTTATGCCTGTTTCAAGTATTTCCTGATGAGTTGAAAGATCTTCGTATGGTAGATATTTGCCATAAATTGATTGTCTTTGAGAAGATTTTATTTCACCTAATCCATCCAGGTCTCCTCCGAAGATATCCATAACTCGTCCTAAAACACCTTCACCCACGGGTACAGTAATCGATTCTTTTGTATTCATAACCTTTGCTCCTCTATAGACGCTCGTAGTTGGGGAAAAACATAAGCTGTAAAAAGTTGAAAGACCTGAGGATCTCATAACCTCCATTTTCGTTGTTTTGTCATCCTCAAGAATTAAGAGATCGTGAAGATTCGGCGGATTTTCCGCAAACTCAACCTCGACAATTTGTCCCATCACTCCAATTACTTTTCCACTATTTTTATCCATTTTGACTCCAAAGCCTCATACTTGAGAATGTCTCAAGCTGTTTTTTATTGATAATTCTATGTCTAATTTTTTCTTTTTCTAAAGCCACGTCTTTTAAAATGTCTTTTATATTTTCTACCCGTTGCTCAAGCGACGTCATTCTGGCTGCAAATTTCGCAAGCTGCGATTCAAATACTGTTTGCTCAAATAGTGATGAAAAAATTTCCGCTTCGAAAAATTTCATAATTTTATCCAAAGAAGGCTCGAAAAAATATTTCACTTTAGTCTTCGTTTGCTCTTGGGGGAGAGGATCACCGGATATCCCTGTGACTATTGGCTTCTGAGTAATTATATTTTCAAAGCGTCCGTAAACAATAAAAGTCCTTTCGTATTGAAGTATATATTCGATAATTTTTCTTAAAGCTTCATTGTCAATCTTATTATCAGGGAAATCGAAGTAGTTATAAGTTGTTAGAATGCCTGCATCCTTAAACAATTCCAGGCCGACCCTGCCGATTATTGCCGCATCTGCCTTCTCTTCCTTGACTAAATTTATGAACAATGCGGTTGTTTTTTTAACTATTTCTCCATACAGGCCTGAATTTGAAGAAAGGAGCACATATAAAGTTTTTCCGTTTCTTTCAATAAATGTTAGCTTACTTGGGTCTTTTGTATGCTTGGCTCTCATTCTTCTTAGCATCTCGTCTCTATAAGAAGATTTTACTTGCTGAAAAACATAATTTAGCTCATCGATAAAAAGACGGCCTGCAAAAACAGAATTTCTGGTATTCTGCATGCGCGCTGCTGCTATCTCCTCATAGGTTTCAAGAACCTCTTTGAGAGTGGAAATCCTATCAAATTCTTCAGTGACCTCTTTTTTAGTTGCCATATTTTTGAGACACAGCCTTTATTATCTGCGGTCCTTCAGCTTTGAGCACTCCGAGAAGGCTATTGAAGGAGTCATTTTCGATGAGCTTATCAATTCTTGCCCTAATTTCTTTGTCGGAGTTGTAAGCTTGAAGTATTTGATGCAGCTGTGTTCTTATAACAGCGGTATCTTGTCTTCTCCACATGTTTGCCCACAGCATTGAAAATGCAACTATTTGCAAATTAATTGGCACAACCTCATTGATTGCCTGATTGAAGAAATTTATAATCATCTCTCCCGTTGCCAGAGTCGCTTTTACGTTCTCGTTAAGCTCTGCCCCAAAATGAATAAAACTCTGCATCTTTTCATATAAGCTTAAAAAGCTCATTATTTCACGGTTTACGTCTCTTCGCAGTTGAGTTTGAGTTTGTTTTCCTACACGGGTCACAGAAAGAAAAGGATTTATAGCCGGTCTTCTGCCTTCATAAAATAAATTTTTATCAAAATATAGATGTCCGTCAGTCATAGACATTAAATTTGTTTCTATATATCCTGAAAGATCGCCCGCAGCGGCCTCTGCGACCGTTAAGCAAGTAATGGAAGCTTCTCCTTTTTCTGTAATAAAATTTCCTGCTCTTTCCATTAGCCTTGCGTGAGTATAGAATATATCGCTTGGATAAGAGTTCCTCCCCGGAAATCTTCTTCCCAAAAGGGATATTTCTCTATAAAACTTTGCATGCGATGAGAGATCATCTAATACGAGCAAGACATCTTTTCCATCATCTCTAAAGTATTCGCTTATAGTCATTGCGGTGTAAGGAGTTAAATATATAACGCCTGTCGAATCTCCGGAGCCTGAGGCAATTATTACTATTTTATCCAAAACGCCATTTTTTGCAAAAAATTCTTCCGCCTTCTTTACATCGAGCTTTTTTTTCCCGATAGCCGCATACACGCAGATGTTGCCTCTTCTTGTCTGATTCAAAATCGTTCTGGTTAAAAAACTTGTTTTTCCTGTTTTTCGATCTCCAACTATCAGTTCTCTCTGTCCATGTCCAAGCGGAATAGCAAGATCAACTAAAAGAATTCCTGTCTCAAACGGTTTAGTTACAGGTCTTCTTTTGACAATTCCCGCTGCTGGCGTATCTATTGGTCTTTTCTCCGTAGGAGTTTTTAGCGGTTTTACGTTTCCTAGAGGTTTTCCAAGGGGATCGATGACTCTTCCTAGGAGTTCATATCCTACGGGGATTTTTAGCACTTCATTCGTCCTGGTCACCCTTGTGCCCTGGTTTATGTTTTTTTTAGAAAAAATTAATATTTCTACGTAGTTTGGTTGAACCGAGAAAACTTGTCCGAATTCGCCGGTCTCAAATATGACAATTTCGTCAGGTTTTGCCTTTGGGAGACCGCTTACATAGATTATTGCTTCTGCTACTTGTTCAACATATCCAATTTCCCCAGTGGTGTTAAGGTAGGCAGAAAAATTTTTCATTTCAGGTTATCCATGAGCTTAGCGGAAAATAAATTCAATTCTTCAAAGCGTTTTCTAATTGTTAAGTCTTTATATCTTCCCTCAAAAACTATAATCGCGCCTCCTATTATTGATTCGTCTTTTTCGATATCCAGAATAATTCCGTTTCCAATATTTTTTAAAACCCATTCAAAGATGTTGTCGATAATTTCAGTTGTTGGATCAAAGGCTAAATAAAGCTTAAGCACTCTTAACTTTTGTATCTCTTTTTTTATATCATTTAAAAGTGTTTCAATGGCCGCATGATCACTTGAGTTAATGTTTTTTACGCTCATAGCCTGTTTTATAATCCCACTTGTTTTTAAGTCAAGCAGTTTTTTAAGAAGCTCCTCAAGAGGCTTGGCTTGGGTCTTGAATAAGCTATTTAAGAGAACGTCTATTTTAGAGGAAAATTCTTCTGTTTCCTCAACGGTTTTTAATGACTTTAAAATATCGGAATATATCAAAGAATCATTTTTCATATTTAGCTATTCCTTCCTTTTTCGCCTTGCTTAGCGCATCAATAACAAGATCTTCATGTTCCTGAAGCGACAAACCCTTACCGAGCACTTGTTTTGAAACTTCCTCGATAATTTTGTAAATTTGCTCGTCTACTTTTTTAATCATTTGGCTTCTATATTCTTCTGTATCTTTTTGTATCTTTGTATATTCCTGTTCGATTTTTTCCTCGACAATTTTTTGAGAGGCAATAGTTTCTTTTTCCAAAACACTGTCGAAATCTTTTACCTCATTCGTAGTATCTTCTTCTATATTTTTTGATACATTTCTAAGTATTTCTATATTCTTTTCTTTTAATGAGGCTAATTCTTGCTGATAAGTCTTTAGGAAATCTTCAGATACTTTCTCAAAATATCCTGCTTGATGCTTTACAAGTTTTTCCAGGGCATCTTCCAGCGTCTTTTTAGAGTCATTATTGAGATTATTGGTGCTGTTCAGTATATCTTGTGCCTTCACATTTGCTTCCTCAATTATTTTTCCAGCCTTGATCCGTGCATCTTCCAGGAGATCAGATTCTTTTTTGTGAATCTGCGTAAGCAATAAATCAGCCTCTTTTTGATAGGAGTTGAACTTCTTTACCGCCCGAGCGTAAGATATCGCAATAGCGGTAATAGCCAAAGACAGCAAGAATACGGCGGCAATCAGATCAAAAAAAATCAACGGATCAATGCTCATAAATTTATTCTACAAGATTAATATTAAATATGCTATGCCTATTCCAACAAGTATAATTATTGCCGTGAGCGCCACGTTTAATACGATTCCCAGTTGAATTATTCTGGCTGCAAGGGGATTTCTCCCCAATGCCTCAACACCGGTTCGGGCGATTCTGCCAAAGTAGATAAACCCAAGGACAAAAGAAGCTATCGCAATTAGAGCTGCAAGCAGGTAGCGAAGGGTTGTAAGAGGTGACAGTAAGGGTGATCCGGCGACGATTTTAATACTTTCTATTAGGTTTGTTCTGGTTGCAATAAAGGTTGCATTGTAGTGGGGATTTACGGAAACAAGGATTTTTCCTATGGCATTGGGATTAGAATTATTATAATCTTCAAGAGCCAGCCCCAACACAAAACCATTGGTATCAGCCCTTTGTCCTACTCCGGGGATTTTAGAGCTTGTAATAAGCTCATTCTTTTTAATTGATCCTCCTATGGTCGAAACCCTAACAAACGCCTTTCCAGAGGTTATCACAGGGGTTTCGTTGTTAGGCGGTGTTTCTTTGAGCAGTATCGCGGGTCTATCGCTTACTACGCCGTAAACTGATGGATCATAAGAAAAAGTAGCAAGTTTATATCCCTTGGATGTTGCGGCTATTATGTCTCCATCGCGTACATTTTTGTCTGCAATTGGTATTTGAATTGCGAGCCCTTCGGATATTCCGGAAGAATTGTCTGCCAGCGCTGAGCCCATGAAGATCATCCAAAAACTGAAGGTTATGGAGAAAAGGAAAATGATTTTTGCTAGTTTTGTAATATATTTTTTGCACCATCGCATATTTTAATCTTATTCATCTTATTTATTAATGTCAAATAGAATTGCTTTGGCTACACTTTGGTATAGTAGACAGATCTGCCTTTGCCATGAGAGAATATAAGTCCTAAGTTTGTAAGCCTAGTGAGGTCACGAGACGCAGTTATCTGAGATACCCTAAATTGACTCTGAACTTTTCTATTGGTGATCGTTGCTCCCGGTTCCTCAAGAATACTTAGTATTTCTTTTTGTCTATCGCTTACCTCCCACAGCAGGGGAGAGACACCGATAGCTTTGGAAGTATCTCTTATCTGCGCAAGCGCATCGGTTAATTGTATAATAATGCTGTTTGCGAAGTATTCAAGCCATAGGGTTATGCTCGCTGCATTTGTTGCTACTCCAACGGCTTCCTGAAAAGTTTGTTTATCTTGCGCCCATGTTTTTTCAAATCCAATAAATTCTCTTACATCAAATCCCTGCTTATATAGAAATAAAAGCGTAATGAGTCTTGCTAAGCGGCCATTTCCATCCGAAAATGGTCTGACCAGTATTACCCCTAGATTTGCTATGCCTGCCTGAATTACAGGGTGATCCCTATGCGCTTGAAGGTAATCGAGTAATTCTTGGACTCGAGATATTGGAACCCTCAGGCTACCCCTACATATTATATCGTAAAGCATCAAAATATCTTTTACAGTAACAGTTTTTGGCGAAACCGACCAGTGCTGCCTAACGTAATCAAGACCATGTCTGTAATTTAAAACATCTTCTTCGTCGTGGTTTAGTCTTTTTTTGTTCGATTTTTGATTAGGGGAGGTTATGGAAGATATTAATATGTCTGTCATTTCAGTTTTGCTCAAAGGATTATTGGCCAATGATAAAGAGGAATATATTCGATCCAGCGTGGTTTTCCATTTAAGCTCGAGTTCTGTTTTTGGAGAAAGGGGAGTAATAAGGATTTCTCTTCGCAGAGTATCAATCTTTTCTAGTCTTTCCTTAAGAACAGCCGAGAGATTATATGAGAGATTAATCATAAATAAATACTGCTCAAAATTATCTCCAAAATAAATCTATCACAATCTTATCATTTAATCAATAAGCACTTTGTGAAAATAAATTATAGGAATTAAAGCTGATTGCAAATACAAAAACCATCTAATGATAAGATTAAGATAATATTATATTACTACTTGACAATTTTTCACAGTTATGTAGTAATATATATATTATATGAAAACTTGGACAAACTTAGACAAAAACTTGGACAAACCTAGACAAACCTCAAGTGAAGTAAAAATAAACCTAGACAAACTTAGACATAGCCTCAACGAAGTAAAAAATAAAAACTTGGACATCACAATTTGCAATCCCGGTTCCTACCTGCCTTATGAACAAAATATTTAGCATCCAAGAAGTTGCGGACATCTTAGGCGTATCTACAAAAACTTTGCGTCGATGGGAAGAAAAAGGCATTTTTATACCCCACAGAACTCCGGGAAATCAGCGAAGATACACACAGGATCAAGTAGACGACTTCAGAAGGCAAAGAAGCGGATTGCCCAAAAATCTATCTTCTCAAGTTTCCTTCAGAACCCCAGGGGAAATCCTCTCGGATTCACCCCATCAGAAAGAGGCAGAAAGGCTTCTTGGAAATTCTGAAAATTCCCAGTACTGGATGGCAGAATTAGCCAAGAGCATCTTGGCATTTAAAAAGCTTGCTGTCTCTGCAGTATTTGTAATGCTTTTCATTGCTGTTGCCGCAGTAACAATTGCAGCTTTGAAATCAGCAAATTTCCTGGATGCAAACACTCTTCCTAAAATTTTGTCTTTTGCAGGAGGCAACAAGCGAAGCGTTCCGCAGCCTCAGCTTTCAGAAGTTTTACGAACAGGCAAGGCAGTTTTGGGTGCAGGAACACAGGGGGGCAATCTAATTTTTGGCGTAAATGTTCAAAGTGAATTTGCTGATTCCGCCCAGTTTTTAAGCACAATTAAAGTCGCTGGGATTGCAACTTTATCCGGCGGAGTCATAACGGAAAATCAGGACGTAAATGCAGGAACAGGTAAATTAACCGCCTCAAACGTTCTTTATGGAGCAATTGGCGGAACCGGAATAACAGTTGGTCCAGGTCAAACCCCAACGATTACAAATACAGGAGTTTTATCCTTAACAGCCGGATCAGGGATATCTGTTGGTACAGGGACCAAGCCAACGATATCAAATACAGGTGTGCTTTCTTTGGGAGGAAGCACAGGTGACCTTACTCTAAAGGCGGGGACAGGAATTTCAGTTTCGGGTCTCACGATAACCAATAATGACTTAGGTTCCTCTCAAAACATATTTAAAACGATTGCAGTAACTGGCGCAAGTTCATTTTCTGCTGGCAGTAACACTGACACTTTAACTTTTACAAGCGGAACAGGGATAACCTTGTCAAGCGATACGACAAACAAAAAAGTCACAATTACCGCTGCCTCAAACGCGTTGTTATGGCAGGAAAATAGCGGGGCACTTGTTCCAAGCAATATAACAGACGACCTCTTACTGGGTGGAACTGCATCAAGTACGGCCAAATTTGCTTTCTTAAATAACGCAGGAGGTACTCCGGCTGCCTCTGTTTCTGCCACCTCAGCCGGTACAGGCATTTCGATTGGCGGGGATGGAATTATCCAGAGCTTTAGGAATGCAAGCCTGATCGTTGGAGGCAATACCACAGGAAATATTACTTTATCTCCTTTAAATGGTTCGGGGATATTAAATCTTAGCCTTGCGTCTACCAATGGACTGACGGTAAATGGAATCACTGGCTCAACTCTTGCTGGAACGGCCCAGTGTGTAACTACAACCAATGGAATTGTTACTGGATCAGGAACCTGTCAGTTGGGCACTGAGCAGTGGGTGGCTGAAAACGGAACCTTGCATCCAGGAACATTAACTTTTGACCTTCTCGTAGGAGGGAATAGTACTGCTTCTGCCAAGTTTGGTTTATTAAACAATGCAGGAGGTACTCCAACAGCTTCGATATCTGCAAATTCAGGCAATAATGCCATATATATTACCGGCAATGGAACCCTGGCAACTACTAACAGACAAACATTAACCATTGGTAATTCTGCAGCTTACAATACTACAGGCAATGTCCTGATCAACCCTAATGGAACGGGTAATGTAGGAATTGGAACGACTTCGCCCGGAGCAACTCTTGACGTCTCGGGAAATGCAACGGTATCTGGAAATCTTACATTATATGGCGGGGCAAGGAGTATTCAAACGACTTCAAATAATAATTTAACGATAGGCGGAGCTTCAACCGGAAATATAACCATTTCTCCTCAGAATGGAAGCGGAACTCTTGCCTTAAGCCTTGGTGCGCTTACTGTAAACAGCAATACCGGCGCATCAGTAGCGGCCTTAAGCTGCGTTTCTACAACAAACGGTATCGTAACTGGTACAGGAGCCTGTACAGTAGGAAGTGGTGGATCTGTTTGGACTCTTAACACAACCACCGGTACTCTTTATCCAATCAACAATAGCGTTGATTTGCTTATCGGAGGAACCGCTACCTCCTCAGCCAAATTTGCAGTCTTAAATGTCTCAACGAGTACCCCAACGGCCTCCATATCCGCAACAGCGGCAGGAACAGGATTAACATTGGGTGGAGACGGAACCATCCAATCCCTTCGCAACAACACCCTAACCATCGGTGGTTCTACTACGGGAAACATAGTACTCTCTCCCAACAACGGAACAGGAGGATTAACTACCAACAACGGTAACTTTAACCTCTCAACCGGTAATGCCTATCAGATCGCAGGAACAAGTGTCTTAAACGCAACTACACTGGGAGCAGGAGTTACAGGTTCATCTCTAACCTCAGTTGGAACCATAACTACAGGTATCTGGAATGCAACCCGCATAGGTTCTCAGTATGGAGGTACGGGAATAGACACATCAGCCTCAACAGGAGTGCCAGTTATATCAAGCGGCACCTGGAGTATTGATAGTAATGCTC
>JAMCYD010000034.1 GCA_023473785.1 Patescibacteria group bacterium | reverse complement strand
CAACAGATTTTGAAACCGGCGTTAAATCGATGGTCAGTGCCAATACAACATGGAAATTAGTAGAAACCTGGAACGAGTGGGGAGAAGGAAGTTCTGTTGAGCCCGGAGAACAGGTACGCCTTAACTCGTCAACGGGCAAAAAAGAACTTGATCCAGGCGGTTATCAGTTTAAGAATCTGTATGTCGACATTCTAAGCAGGAACTTGCCTCCTCTGGAACAAGGGACAGGAGCAATTCTTTTAGGAGGCAGCCCTTCTCCCACGTCGGGGTCTACTTCTCCAACCGTATTACCCTCCTCTCCTCCGTCTGGTGATCCGGTGATTGCAGCTACTGGCGATATGGTCTGCGGGGCAGCAAGCGGTGGTGCTTCTTGCAAGCAAATGGATGTCTCAAGTCTAATTTCTTCAATGAACCCAAGCGCTTTCCTAGCACTTGGGGATGTTCAATATGAATCAGGAGAATATAATGACTTTTTGAATTTCTACCAACCATCCTATGGCAGGTTTAAGAACATAACAAAGCCGGTAATCGGTAACCACGAATATCTTGATCCAGCAGGCTCTCTCGATCCCTCTAAAGTCGGCTACTGGGATTATTTCAATGGAGCTGGAAACTTAAACGGTATTGCCGGAGACAGAAGTAAGGGATATTACAGCTTCAATCTTGGCAACTGGCATATTATTGCTCTTAATTCAAATTGTTCAAAGGTTGGCGGTTGCGCGCTTGGCTCACCTCAAAACAACTGGCTAAGAACAGACCTGGCTGCAAATACCAAGCCTTGTACTTTAGCTTACTTCCACCATCCCCTATTCTCATCAGGCGGACGAGGTACGGTTTCTGTCAAACCTTTGTGGCAAGCACTTTATGAGCAGGGAGCAGAAGTCATCCTAACAGGCCATGATCACTCTTATGAACGGTTTGCTCCGATGGACGCCGATGGGAACCTAGATGCAACGTATGGAGTCCGCGAGTTTGTGGTTGGCACCGGCGGTAGGAACCATACGCCTTTTGTGTTTACGACACCAAACAGCGAAATCTCCGATAATACCAGTTTTGGAGCTATTAAAATGACCCTTCATAACAATTCCTACGATTGGCAATTTGCACCGATTAGCGGAAACACCTTTACTGATAGCGGGAGCAATAACTGTCACGGCGCACCTAGTGTAGTTTTGCCTTCGCCTACACCAACGCCTAGCCCTACTCCGACACCCGTTATTAACGACGGGACTCCGCCATCCACCCCGACAAATTTAACCCTAACTGTTGTTTCGCCCAATCAAGTTAACTTAAGCTGGACTGCCTCAACGGATAACGTCGGAGTTGTCGGTTATCATGTTATGCGCAATGGAAGTCTAATTGCAGATGTTACTACGGGAACAAGCTATGGAGATGCTACTTTAAGTGTTGGAGTTAGTTATTATTATTATGTAATGGCATTTGACGCTGCCGGCAACACTTCCGGTCTCTCAAATACAGTCACGGTTGGCGCTGCGCCTACTCCAACACCGACTTCTGGTCCTGTTTCTGGCGGTCCGTGCGGAACGCTGGCGACTGCTCCTGCCAAGTATAGTCACGTCCTTGTAGTAGTTATGGAAAATAAGCGCTATGCAGATGTAATCGGAAACGCAGCGGCACCCTACGAAACTTCTCTGGCCAAACAGTGTGCAACAGCAACTAATTATGCTCAAGCCGCCAGCCCAAGCCGACCGAATTATATTGCAATGACTGCCGGAAGTACTTTCGATTGTGCCGGCAGCAACAGTGATCCTAATCCACCGTCGGGAAGCTGTTCTGTTTCAGCCGACAACATCATGCGCCAGGCAAGAACAGCAGGCGGTACGTCCAAGGTTTATGCCGAATCAATGACGAGCAACTGTCAATTCGGCTCAAGCGGTACTTACGCAACCAAACATAACCCTTACCCCTACTTCATGGACGACAAAGCTGCATGCTTAGTTGATAATGTCCCGTTTGGTTCAAATACAGCCGGCAACTTCATAAATGATCTTAATGCAGATAAATTACCGAACTGGGCAATGATTGTTCCTAATCTTTGCAACGACACTCATGATTGTCCAACTGGCACCGGTGACAACTGGCTCAAGACTCTTATGCCTCAAATCCTCAACAGCGCTGCTTACAAACGAGGAGATACGGCTGTAATTATTACTGAAGATGAATACACTCCTTTACCCAATGTCTTTATTGCCCCTTCAATCAAAGCAGGATCGGTCTACAGTGGCCCTATGAGTCAATATGGTCTTTTGAGAACAATGGAAGAGATGCTTGGATATCCACTCTTGCTTAATGCGGCAAGTGCACCAAGCGTCAGGTCAGCGTTTAATCTTTAGGATTAACCATATATAGTATATAATGGATGAAGAGAAGTACAAAACAAAGGAAAAGGAAATATAACATGAAGCGAATATTAATCGTAATTCTGGTAATTCTTCTAGTAATCAGCGGAGGAATTATCGCCTATAAAACTTGGAACTCGAAATTTAAGCAAGCTCAACCAGGAAGTAAGGAAGCTGCTGGGAAAGCCTTAGAAAGTGATGATTTTAGATATGAAGCTCAAGTGACTATAGGTAAGAATGGATTTGAACCCTCAACAATTACAGTCAAAACAGGCACGAGAGTCTTCTGGGTGAACTCTGATAATATTAAACACACTCTGATTCTGGATCCGGGCAGCGACGAAGAACTGCATTTTGGTAATAAAGTAATTGAAGCTGGCTCAGGATATGGTCATTCGTTTTTTAGAGCAGCCCATTTTAGCTACCATGACGGTAATAATCCAAGCCATACTGGAAAATTGTTTGTTAAGGAGGAAGACTAATTGAGATGTTAAAAGTAAATAAAAAGAGACTGATAAATATGCTTTTGGGGTTGGTTATTCCAAGCATTGTTCTTTTAGGTAGCTTGTTGAATCTTAATTTTCCGCAAAATGTGCTAGCGCAAACTCCGGTCTCATGTCAGCCACCGCCGTCTAACACAGGAGTAGCAACAGCAAATTTAGATTTGTCGGAGTCAGGCATTTATTATGTATGGAGTAGAATAATGTCAGCTGGAGATAATGCCAACTCTTATTGGCTACAGATCGACAATAACTGCGGGATGGATGTAGGTGACCTGAATGGAATGGCTGCCAATACATGGACCTGGGTAAATTACCAGAATGGCTCTGCTTCAAACGTAATTAACCTTTCACTTAGCGCGGGAGCACACACTATCAAGATGTTTGGGAGAGAAGCAGGAGCTAAGTTAGACGAATTGATATTTACTAAAAACTCGAGCTGCCTTCCTGTTGGGACAGGAGAGAATTGCGTGTCGGTTTCAACGCCAACTCCCACTCCATCTGTTCCCCCAGTTAACTCACCTTCTTTGTCCCCTTCTCCGACGCAGTCATTAACGCCTACTTCCAACCCCACATCTTTTCCTGGAGCAGGAGCGAGTCTTTCACCGGTTGCGGACACGTTTGTAATGCCTAGTGCCCCCAATAATAATTATGGCGCAAGGGAGAATCTTGAGATAGATGACAGTCCTGCTAAAATTGCCTATATGAAGTTTGACCTAAGTGCTCTTGCAGGAAAGAATATTTCTAGTGCAAAGCTTAGGCTCAAGGTAACAAATTATTCTCACGGCGTTCAGAATATCAGAAGCGTGGACAATAATTCCTGGAGCGAATCGGATTTGAAATATAGCAACATTCCGTCTACCTCGGGAGTCATTACGACCACACGCGGAGGAAACGTAGGTAGTTGGGTAGAAGCAGATTTGACTTCAGCGGTTAGAGCAAAAACCGGTCAATTATTCTCGCTTGAGATTGATTCCTCCGCCAAGGATGCCCTTTACGTTGCCTCTAAGGAATCTAAGGAATCTTCAGATAGACCAGTGTTGTTAATCGAATACGCGGCATCTTCACCAACACCGGGGTCTTCTTCTTCCGGCATCACTGTTTTACCGTTGATGGATACCTACGTAAAAGAAGACTCACCAAGCAGTAGCTATGGTTCGTCTGACCAAATACGAGTTGACGGCTCACCCATTGTCAGGAGCTATCTTAAGTTCGACGTTCAGGGAATTTCTGTACCTGTAACTTCTGCAAAATTAAGAATATATGCAAACAGTAGTCAGGCTAAGGGTTTTGATGTGAGGGCAGTTGCGGATAACAACTGGTCGGACGCAATAACTTACGTAAATGCGCCACCAGTTCCCTCGACAGTTTTGGGTTCCTCCGGAACTATTGCATCGGGCAATTGGTATGAGATTGATGTGACGCCGGCCATTTCAAAAAATGGCATGGTAAGTTTTGTTCTGACAACCACTGACGTCCAGGCTTTAAGCTTGGCAAGCAAAGAATCT
This sequence comes from Patescibacteria group bacterium, assembly GCA_023473785.1. GTDB lineage: Bacteria > Patescibacteriota > Microgenomatia > Levybacterales > UBA12049 > JAMCYD01. The sequence goes on along the minus strand of JAMCYD010000034.1, from coordinate 5,292 downwards.
TCACACCCCCCCGTCTTGATTATCAAATAGCCTCTCTTCCATATACGAATTCGACGAAAAAATAATGAGGCAATAATTAGTAAAACTTGACTGTATTTTCCGAGACTATGATTGCTCAAACTCAGTCAGCATAGCTATTGAGAATGGAGGAGGACTATATTTACCCTCCGTGACAATTCTATCAACCCAATCAGCCAATGCAGTTGCCGCTTTTCCCCCATTTTCTTTTGTGCCTTTGTATTCATGACGAGCACTTTTAGTTTCATGAACTGTCACGCCCCCTACTCGAAACTCTTGATCGGGTAATTCAACCCATTCCAATCCTTCTTCACCAACAGCGAATCTAATCTCCTGACCAGGCGTATTACGATGCCTGTTTGCAGGCCTACATACAAACTTGTATGAACAAATAGGACTACTTGGATATGGTCTACTTTCTACTAAGGTAATCTCAGTCCCATCACCTAATACCAAATCCCTATCTATATGTCCTGCTTCTTTGGCTGGAAGATTATTATATTGCTCTCGTAAGCGCTCAAAGGGAGATAGCGATTTTCTAATACCTTCGTTCATGGCTGGAATTATATATTACCTGAGATTAAATAGTCAAGAGCTATGGGATACTTTTGCTTGCCCGATGGGACAATTTCTCCCGAATGACACAGCTCAGTGTGATTGAGCATCTGGAGATAATGCAACAAATGCAAAAGTTACTTCGATTTCAACCTAGAGGCTAATAGAGTTCGACGGGAAACGGAGCTGCATCCCTTCCTTTATATTCAATTTCCAGCTGACGTGCTCTATCCATAATTTCCCGCGGACTAAAACCAACTATTCCAGTAACAAAATTGTTCGCCTCTTGTACGGATGCTGCTCTTTGCTTTCTTTCCGCTGAATCTCTTCTAGTAGCTGGGTTTCCTGTAAAATGGGTCCATTGCTGCATTTTGCGTCCTACTTCGCCCTCACCCAAGCGCTCAAAAACCGCACTATATGTTACCCTAGATAATCCAGTCGCTCTATGCCCAAAACCACAAAACCAATTCATAGGAGGTTCAGTCAGTCCGAGGCTTTCTCTCAATGATTCCTTAGGCATGCCGCGATTATACGAAGCTAGATGAACGAAGTCAAATAAACCCTATATTTATCTATAATCATTTCAAACATTCATTTGGAAATACATCCTTATGAGTTTCTTGGAGTATCAAGCTCGACCTGGATATATTTGGCAGAAGGGACCTCAAGGGCAATTCTGTCTTTAATTTTATCCGTTAATTTCTCAAGCTCTCTTGTGCCAAGCCTTGATCTCATATGAACGAATAAATTTACCAAAAGCTTTTCGGATCCTAAATGAAGAGTTTTTATATCAAGTATGTCTTTTACTCCGTCTATCTCCAAAGCCGCATTTTTAATCTTGGACTCAGTTTCCAAAGAAGCACGTTTACCTATAAGAAGCTCTCTTATCCCCAGTATCAAGAAAAATGCAAAAAACGCCAAAACGATCCCGATAATCATTGCCCCTAAGCCGTCCAGCCTTGCGTCTCCTGTAAAAATATATATTCCTAGGGCAATACTTCCGAGAAAAGATGCGGATACTCCCATAAGATCCAGTGTAAAAGTGGTTTTTGTTTCTATAAGGGATGAGCGGTAAAAAATTCTTAAAATATGCTTGATCGGCCTTCTTTTAATAAGTCTCCTGTAGCTTAAGAATAGTGCGTATCCATTTGTAAAAAAAGTGATAATTAAAATAATAATTGCTATATTTACATCTTTTATAGGCTGCGGATGAAAAAACCGCTGCCAGCCAAAATAAAAAGAGAGCGTTGAGGTAAGACCAAACATTACCAGAGCCGATAGAAGACTCCAGAAATATATTTCAGTTCCGTATCCAAACGGGTGCATTTTGTCTTCCTTGTGTCTTGAACGCGCAAATCCCACGAGAAGAAATCCCGAAGATGCCAAATCCGACACCCCCTCCAAGACTTGGGTAAGCATAATTACACTTCCTGATAAAATGGCAATTGAGAAATTTAAAATTACATCCAGGATGTCTACAACGAAAGATGTGAAAATTACTTTTTTTGAGGTTACTTTTTGGTCCATTAATTTATTATAGCAACTTTTAGGACCGATGTTTGCAGCTATCTAGTCACCTGAGTTTGTGGACTCGTCTTGCTTTTTTTCCTCCCGGTGAGTGTCTTCGCTTTTTTTGATCTCCTTTTTCGGAGTCGATGTCACCTTGGTTTCCTCACCCTTGACGTCTTTTTGAATACTGCTGTCTTCCCTTTTCTGTTCTTCATGTCTATTTTGTATTATTTTATTTTCAGTTTGTATTATCGCATTCTCTATTTCTTTTTTATCTGCATTTGCTGAATTTTCTTTTGCATCCTCAAGATTTTTCTTCGTTTTTTCAGCCGAATCCGGATTAATTTTATCTTTTTCTTTCAGCTCATCAGAATACTGATCAATAGTCTTCTTAAGAAGACCCGAGTCCTTTTTCTGCTCTGTTAGACTTTTTACCTCCTCGCTTCTTCTCCTGAGAACTTCATCCCTAAATCCGGGATTTACGGCTTTTATGACATTTTCCGATAGTATTTTTATTGGATAGAGAGGCTGTCCGGGCAAGCTTTTCTGAGCATTTACCACTTCGGTTATTAGTATAAATAGTAGGAGAACAAGAGCCAGCGCAGGCACATAAACCCGAGGCATAAAGAAAAACATTTTCTTATTTGTCTTTTCTTTTTCCCAAAGATTATCAAGAAATGATTTTTTAAAAGCATAAGAACGCTCTAGTTCTGAGACCTTTGATACTTTATTAAAAATCCCCATAAGATCTCTTGCTTCTTCTTCAAAAGCACCCTGGTCCTGCAGTTCTTTTATAAGTTGTTCTTCGAAATCATTTTTCATTTTTATAAATCTCCTTTAATTTTTGCAATCCTCTGTATTGAAGCACTCTTACGTTAACTTCTGTTATGTTTAAAATTTCCCCTACTTCTTTGCCGGAAAGTTCTTCGATGAATCTCAGAATGACAACTTCCTTCAGATTTTCGGGCAAAGAATCAATTGCTTTATGTAAATCCGAAATGTCACTATCATTCTGAATTTTCTCAATCAAATCTTCGTCGTAGGAAGGTTCAATCCCCTCTTCTATTGATGTTTCAAGAGAAAACTCCTTTTTACCCTTTTCTTTCCTAAAATAATCTATCAAAAAATTCCTTGCTATTCTGTAAAGCCACGCCTTTGAAAAATCGGGCTTAAATCTTTTCCAGTTCTTCCAGGCCCTGGTAAATACTTCTGCGGTGAAATCCTCGGCCAAGTATGGATCTTTAACTTGCCAGTAAAAGTACTTATAGATTTTGTCTGAAAACTGTATATAAAGTTCATCAAAGTCCGCATCTCGCATTGGCGTATTCTAGCATATAATGTAACGAAATTTCTCGTCTTTCGTTATATGCTTTATATGAAGAAATTTTCACCAGCATTTTTTGCCATTTTAGTTTTACTCTTTCTCCAAACAAAAAATTTAACTTTTGCAAATGATAATAATGAACACGAAAACAAAAGCGAGATAAAGATAGAGTCTCAATTTCAAGTTACACCTGCCTCTAGTAACGACAAAGACGAAAAAAATGAACACCCCCAAAATCACGGCGCTTTTGTGTCAGCTGAGGCTCACGAACATGAAAATGGACATGCAGTATCTGCTGTCGCCAAATCAGATGTTGGTAAAAAGCATAACGAGGATAAAAATCACGACAATGATGATAACGACGAAGATAACGATGAGGATGATAATTTGACTACAACACCTACTCCAACTACGACACCAAACTTAACACCGACTCCAACACCAAGTACGACAATCACTCCAAGCGTAACACCATCGGTCACTCCATCGATAACACCATCCGTTTCCCCGTCTGTCTCCCCAACCGCGACACCGACTCCAACCCCTCAAAATCTAGTTACTTTTAAGGCAGAGGTAAAAGGAACTTCCACTCTTGATCAGGTTCTTGTCTTTTTCGAAAGTGTATTGAATTCTATTAAAACTACTTTTGGAATATCAGGTTAATTCCTAATCCGTCGTAGGCTCGGTTGCGATTGAAAAACCCGCTTGAAGAATATTCAAGCGAGTTTTTTTATTGGGAGAATGAAGAGGCGTCTTGGGTATTTAGGTCAAGATCTGCTCCAACTGCGTCTGGATTTGCACTATCAATCTCTTGCAGGGCTTTTAAGGTATCCTGCTGGCTTGTAATTGGCTGTTGAGAAATATCTTGCTGCTGGGGTTGAGAGATATCTGGAGCTGTAACTCTGGGAACAACAGTTTGCTGTACAGTACCAGTGACCTTTGGATTTGAACTCTTGAAAACTCCCGAAATAATAATTACAAGCAGGATTACTAGAAGAAATAGTACTCCCAGACCAACCAGCAGAAATTTATTTCCAGATGAAGAAGCAACGGGATTGTTAACCGGCTGAGTATTTACCGCAGTGTTATTTACCGGATTCGTTGTTTGTATATCTTGCTCTTCCATAGTTTTAAGGTGTGATCGTCGGCGTTGTTGTCGTCGTTGTTGTCACTCCATTTTTCTTCAGATTAGAAACAGCAACGATAAGATTCCTGACAGACATCCTATATGTCTTAAGCCCAGTTATAACCGCATGCATATCTTCTCTGAATTTATCCAGTTGTTCTTTTGGATCGTCCCCTTCGCATTTGAAATTCGCGGCATCTGATTGAACAACTTGTAAAAGACGAGTAATTGCGTCCTTATTGACTTTTATATCTGCGACCAGAGCATCATAGCTGGACAATGTTTTTCCAGATGGTACTAATTTTGACGAATAATAATTCTCAACTCTTGTTGCGATTGAGTCAAAAAACTGCACCAAGCGATGCGCATGGGCAACCATACTGTTTGAACGATTAATAATATTTCTTTCACGAATTTTACATAAACGCAGCTTGTTTACCTCAAGACGCCCTTTACCAATAGAGAGTGACCGGGATGTCCCAACCGCTGCGCCTCCTGTTGCAGGAACCTGCGCAGATACTTGAGAAACAAAAAATAGCAGTGTGACTACCGAAAAAATAAGAAGAATCGAAACTCTATACTCGATCAGAAATTTTTTCATATTTTTATCAGAATACAAGATATTAAACTATCCTGTCAAGTAAGTAGCTTTTTAATTCTTTTTATATTCGTTGTGCCGTCTTCTTTGTCTTCAATCTCGTACCCCATTTTTTTTATCCTGTTTCGCATTTGATCAGCCAAATGAAATCTTTTTTTCCCT
>JAMCYD010000017.1 GCA_023473785.1 Patescibacteria group bacterium | reverse complement strand
TTTAAGTCTTGCGGACTATACCATTTGGCGATTCCTGAGACGATTTGCCTCTTGAACTGTCCAAAATCAACTTCAAGCCTTAAAAGGTTATCGCTATTCTCCACTCTCTCAACGGTTAAAATTTCTCCAATCCTTATATCTATTTTTTTGAATTCTTCAAGTTTTATGTCCATAACGCTCTTGTCAACAACATTTATATCATACCGCTTGTTATATTGAGAAATTTTAACCGTTGAGAGAGTGGAGAATAGCGATAACCTTTTAAGGCTTGAAGTTGATTTTGGACAGTTCAAGAGGCAAATCGTCTCAGGAATCGCCAAATGGTATAGTCCGCAAGACTTAAAAGGTAAGAAGCTGCCTTTTATAGTGAATTTGGAACCCCGTATTTTTAGAGGAGTAGAAAGTCAAGGAATGCTCATGGCAGTTGCCGGAGAAGAAAAACCAATACTTCTTGAGCCCGCGGGAAATACTAAAGCCGGAGATAAAATCGCCTAGCATGAGCGAAGACAAAAGCAACGATACAGTAGAAAAAGCTACGGCGGCATTAAACAATGCGCTTATAAATGCTGTCTCAGGCAATAAAAGAATTTTACTATTGCTGTCGGGAGGTTCCTCGCTGGCGCTGCTTAGAGGGATTGATACTAGCTTACTAAGTAATAATTTTACTATAAGCGTATTGGATGAAAGATATAGCACGGATCCTGCCGAGAATAATATGGAGCAGATGATGAGTGAAGATTTTTATACAAACGCAATGGAAAAGGGGTGTAACTTTATTGATACCAGAGTGCAAAGTGGAGAGACTCAAGATCAGCTTGCAGACAGATTTAATCAAGAATTAACCGAGTGGCTGCATGATAATCCGGACGGAGAAATAATCGCGACCGTAGGGATCGGATCTGACGGACACATATCCGGAATAATGCCATTTTCGGAAAATCCAACTTTATTTTCAAAACTCTTTGACAAAACAGATCGAATGGTCGTTGCTTACGACGCAAATGGCAAAAATCCATATAGATATCGAGTAACGACTACCATGAATCTGTTTCGTCGTATCAATACAGCAATCGTTTTTGTATCAGGAGAAAATAAGAGAGGGGCGCTAATAAGTCTTTTTGACAAAAAGGGTAGCTTGGCGGTTACTCCGGCAAGGATCTTGCGCGAGAAAAAGGGTTTTGAAAGGAATTTATTTACAGATGTAATTTTGAAATGATATAATCTGAATTATGCAAGTAGGACTTATTGGACTTGGTAAAATGGGTAGCCGAATGGCTACGAAATTAATAAAAGAGAAGCATGAGCTGGTTGTTTGGAACCGAACACAAACCGCATACGATCTTCTTAAGTCTGACTTATCGGACTATAAGTTTGATATCGCAGTTTCATTGGAAGAATTAGTAAAAAAACTTCAAAACCCGCGAGTTATTTGGATAATGCTTCCGGCGGGGGAAACAACACAAAATATCCTAGACGAGGTTTCCGGATACCTTAAAGAAGGCGATATCATAATTGACGGCGGAAATTCTAATTACAAAGATACCCAAGAAAGATTTAAGAAATTGACAGGAAAGGGCATTCTGTTTCTTGGAATTGGAGTTTCGGGCGGAATAATCGCCGCAAAAGAAGGCTATCCAATTATGGTTGGAGGAAGCAAGAAGGCATATGAACATATAATTCCTATCTTAGACAGTTTATCCAAACCTAGCGGTGGGCATGAGTATTTTGGAGAAGGGGGAGCAGGGCACTTTATCAAAATGGTTCACAATGCAATCGAATACGGGATAATGCAGTCGATAGGAGAGGGGTTCGGTTTATTGGATAATTCAGAATACAGCTTCGATCTACAGAAAGTTGCAAAGCTTTATCAAAAGGGGACTCTGGTTTCGGGATTCATGATGGAGCGTACGATTGAAGTTTTGGAAAAAGATCCCAAACTTTCGAAAATTGCAGGAGTAATCGGTAAAGCTTCGGGAGAAACAATTTGGGCAGTTGAAGAGGCCAAAAAAAAGAATTTACCTATTGAAATTATCCAAAGATCGCTTGAGATCAGAAATGAATCGGAAACTGATCCGAAAATCCAAAAATCCTTTGCTGCCAAAATGGTGGCGGCGCTTCGAAACGCCTTCGGCGGCCATTCTGTTTCCCAAGCTTAGTCATTTTCAATTTCTTCTAATGCAGTCTCTCTATATGTATATTGTCAATGGTTTTAATTAATGCTATAGTTCAATTTATAAAAAAACTGCACTCCAAAAAAAGCAGTTTTTGCTAGTTTTAGTATGGTTAGAAAAGAAGAGCCACAAGGTTTATCAAGACAAGAAAGTTTTTTGGGCCAGATTTCTTCTGCTGAGAGAGCGGTAATAAGCGATCTGGTAGGTTTTCTAAGAGCTCAAAGAGATGGCCGTCTGGACAGCATTAACTGGGCTTTGTTTCTGGCAGGAGATTTTGCAGATTCTTTTGATCACCCGGCGGTTGTGGTAGATGGAATAGACCTAAGGCTTGTTATCGATGCGCCGATGGGTAGCCCGATTCAAAGAAGTTTTATTGAGGTGATGGAATCTGCAGTAAATGCACATCTTGCTGGGAAAAGATTGTCTTATATACAAAAAACCGGAGATAATTGGCATATGGGAAGAAGATCATTTGATCCTGACTGTCGTGAATATGAAAGATACGCAGATCCCCTCGACCGCCATAATGATATCCGTTTTGTAATAGATCCCAATCAAGCAGAAAATCAGCGGAGGATAGATGTCGTCATCAACAAATTTGGTGGCAGAGATATTGAAACACAGAAGAAATGGGAGAAAACGGTAAGGCAGAGACAGCCTGTCGTCTTGGCAGATACCCGCTACCCTACGTTTCACCTATAGCAAGAGTTCTCCTTATTAAAATATGCTATACTCATTTTATGCTCTATTCTAAATTATTTGGGAAAACCATAAAAGAGGCCCCAAGAGAAGCATCAGCATCTTCCCATAAACTTTTATATCAAGCAGGTTTTATTCGAGAAAGTACCGCAGGAAGATATTATCTTCTCCCTTTAGGCTTAAGAGTTCAAAGCAAAATTCAAAAAATAATAAAAGAGGAAATGGATGGAGCGGGAGCGCAGGAAATGATAGCGCCGGTTCTTCACCCTATTGATCTCTGGAAGGAAACAAATAGGACAAATTCTGTAGGATTTGAGCTGATGTCCGTAAAAGATAGAAACGAAACTGAGTTTGTCTTAGGTGGAACAGCGGAGGAGATGCTTGTTGATTTGGTAAGGAAATTTCAAATAAGCTATAAAGATTTGCCTTTTAATTTATATCAGTTTTCTACAAAATTTAGAGACGAGCTGAGGCCGCGCGGCGGGCTTTTGAGACTTCGCGAATTTGTAATGAAAGATGCCTATTCATTTCATGCAACAGAGCAGGATTTCAAAAAAGAATACGCAAAAATGATGACAACGTATACAAATATTTTTAAACATTTGGGGTTTGATGCTTCTAAATTGTATGTTGTTGAATCCGATAATGGCTATATTGGAGGAGAATACTGTCATGAATTCATCGTCGAGTCGGATGTCGGAGAGAGTAAATTTTTAATTACAGAAGATGGTAAATATGCGGCTCATGAAGATGTGGCAAAGTTTAAGCGCGATGAGAAAAATGTCAGCGAAAAAGAAAGGCCAATGGAAGAAGTTGAAGCAGTAAGAGGAAATACTATGGAAGATGGAGTAAAACTTCACAAATTACCCCTTTGGCAACAGATAAAAGATCTGATGATGGTTGATGAGAAAGGAAATATGATTCTCGCAGTGGTTAGGGGAGATCTGGATGTTAATGAAGTGAAGCTTGCGCATTTGGCAAAGGCATATCAATTAAGACATGCAACCGAGGAAGAAATTAGAGGAATCGGATCAGAACCGGGCTTTATTTCGCCGATTGGAATATCAAAAAAAGTTAAAGTAATCGGCGATATTTCCCTGCGAACCATTAAGAATGCTTATACCGGAGCGAATAAAAAATATCAGGATTTAATCAACGTAAACATTGACCGAGATTATAAATTAGACATCGAAGGAGATATTGCTTTGGCAAAGGAAGAATATTTGTCTGAGGGAGGAAAAAAATTAACGCAGAAAAAAGGAATAGAAGTTGGAAATATATTTCAGTTAGGTTTTCATTACTCATCCAAGATGAAAGGAGCAGCATTTAAGGATAGAAATGGGGAAAGCAAGCCGTTCTATATGGGTTGTTACGGAATTGGACTTGCAAGAACACTGGCTGCAGTTGCTGAAAAACATCATGATGATAAGGGGATTGTTTGGCCGAAAACCGTTGCTCCATTTGATTGTCATCTTCTGGTTTTAGGAGCGGCAAAAGATAGGGCAGATAAAGTTTATCAAAAATTAATAGAGGGAGGCATAGATGTTTTGTATGACGACAGAGAAGATGTCTCAGCGGGCGGAAAGTTTGCTGATGCGGATTTGATCGGAATTCCGATTAGACTTGTTATTTCAGACAAAACTCCGCAAGGGAAAATCGAATGGAGAAAACGCGAGGAGAAAGAAACAAGGTTAATTTCAGTCGACGAAGTATTTGAAAGAATTAGGACTAAGGAATAAAGGGAACCTTGAGATTTAAGACCTTAACCCAGATCAGCGTATAGATGATAAAAAAAAGAACGCCAATTAGAGGAAGAAGGATAGGCAATGACCCTGCTTTCTTTCTGAAGGATACAACCTGGGGCGAGCTACCTGCTTTTTCGGTTGTGCTAACTGGAGTCCCCATTACTCGTTCGTAAGCTTCTTTAAGTTTTGGATCCAATTCCGTAGCTTTGGGATTCATACTACAATTATATATTGGTTCATTTTTTTATTTTTGTCAACCCCACTTTTTTTTGGCTGGGAAAGAATGTATACTACGTAAGCCTATGAAGGTCGTTATTACTCATAATTCGCCGGATTTAGACGCTATAACCAGTGCCTGGCTTATCAAAAGATTTTTTCCGGGGTGGGAAGATGCAGTTGTTCGATTTGTCCCCGCGGGAGAACGAATTGGGAAAACCATTGAGATCACCTCGCGTCAAGTTATTGAAAAGATCAATGGGGATGAGGTTATTCATGTGGATACCGGGCTAGGACCGCTTGATCATCACCAAATAAAAGATGAAAACGTAAGCGCAGCGAGTCTTACTTGGGAGTTTGTAAAAACTCAAAATTCCAGCCTCGGAATTCAAAATTCAAAAAAAATAAAAGATAAAATTGAGGCGATTGGCAGGATTGTAAAAGTCGTGGTAGACATAGACCACTTCAGGGAGGTTTTTTGGAAGGATGCAACTTCTGACTATCACGAGTTTTCTCTAATTGGTATTTTGGATGGTCTCAAGCTTGAAAAACCCGATCAGGACGGGTTTTATGTAGATTTTGTCATACAGTGTCTTGATGCCCTTTTGCACCAATTTGAAAATAGAATTTGGGCAGAAAGAGAAATAAAAGAAAACGGGAAAAAATTTAAAACAAGATTTGGCGAGGGGATAGGTTTTGAAACAATCAATGATACCGTCATAAAACTTTCTCAAAAAATGGGGTACGTGATCGTTGTCCGCAAAGACCCAAGAAAAGGATATGTAAGAATTAAGGCCTTGCCTGCGCTTGAAAGTCAAAAAGAAGAGATCGACCTAAGACTTGCATACGAGAAGCTTAAAAAGATAGATCCGGATGCGACTTGGTTTTTGCATATTTCAGGCAAGATGCTTCTTAATGGGTCAGTCAAAAATCCCAAAATGCGGGTTACTAAGCTACCTTTAAGTGATATAATAAAAGTACTCGAAGGGATCTAGTAATTAGGAGATTATTGTGAATTGTGTTTTTTGCAAAATTAGAGATAGAGAAATATCTAAGGATTTTTTATATGAAGATAAAGATGTGATGGTATTTCCGGATATAAATCCGCTAAAACCAGTCCATATTTTAGTGGTTCCAAAAATACATATGAAAGATTTTCTGGAATTTAGTGATAAAAATTTATTTTTGAAAGTTAAAACAGCAATAGATAAAGTAATCAAAAGCCAAAAACTCAACAATAAGGGGTATAGAGTTTCCGTAAATGGCGGAGGAGCTCAGATTGTAGATCATCTACACTTTCATATTACAGGACCGATAGAAAGAAGTATGGAAGTGTAGCTAAAGGGGGTGTTTTGTTATGGTAGTTGTTAAGAAAATGCCTGGTGAAAGCGATGAGGCATTGATTCGAAAATTTTCAAGAAAAGTTATTGCCGGAGGGATTATTCAGGAGGCCAAAAGGAGGGAATTTTATTTAAAGCCTTCCTTGGCTCGCAAGCAAAAACAGGAAGATGCAAGGCGAGTCAAAAAAATTCTAGTATAGAGTATGGCTATCGTTACCGTTCCTATTTTTGTGGAGAGCAGATACAAGGTGAACAGAAAAAGGATAAGAAAGCATGTATCAAATCTCCTGAACAAGCAAGAAGTTGTAGGGGAAGTTGAAGTTTCCATTGCTGTTGTCGGGGACAGAAAGATGCGCGATTTGAGCCGCAAGTATAAGGGTGAGGATAAAACAAGAAGTATATTGTCGTTTTCTCTTACCGAAGGAGAAACAAGTTATTCTTTGCCTAATGTTCTTTCTCTTGGAGAGATAGTTTTATCTTATCCGGAAGTTATAGAAGAGGCTGCAAGGGAAGAAATGCTTGTTGATGAGAAGATAGATGAGCTTATAGAACACGGCCTAATGCACCTTCTTGGAATAAACCATGAATAAAAAGTCAAAAGTCAAAGGTTAAAATTCAAAATTACAATTCAAAATTTAAAAGTTTAAGAACTTTTGATTTTTTACATTTACTTTTGCATTTTGATTTTTGAATTTTAACTTTAGATTTTATGGTTTTTTATCGAAAATATAGACCAGAGACCTTAGAAGAGTTAGACAGTGAGGAGGTTCGGGAAAAACTTCTTTCTATTCTTTCAAAGGGATCTGCTCATGCTTTGCTTTTTACAGGGCCTAAAGGACTTGGTAAAACCTCTGCAGCTCGAATTGTGGCAAAGATCGTAAACTGCGAAAAACTTGCAAAAGACAAGAAACTAAAGACCAAAAATCAATCAGAGCCATGTAATAAATGTAGTCAGTGTGTTTCTATCACGAGCGGCACCAACATCGATGTTTTGGAAATTGATGGTGCATCAAACAGGGGAATAGATGAAATACGAGACCTAAGAGAAAAAGTTAGACTTTCTCCGGCCAGAGCCCTGAAGAAAATTTACATCATAGATGAAGTTCACATGCTTACAACTGAGGCTTTTAATGCACTTCTTAAGACTCTTGAAGAACCGCCCGCTCACGTGGTTTTTGTTCTCTGTACAACCGAACCTCATAAAGTGCCTCCCACAATTGCCTCCCGCTGTTTTCAGGTCGCCTTCAAAAAGGCAAGTAGGGTTGAGCTGGTCAGATCGCTTACAAGAATTGTTAAGAGTGAAAAAATAGCAATAGATCAGGATGCGCTTTCTAGTATTTGTGATCTTGCCGATGGAAGCTTTAGAGATGCTGCGAAAATTCTCGAAGAATTTTCCACAAAAGGCCGAAAAAAAGTTACAAAAGAGATGGTGGAGCAGGAGTATCAGATATCCAATATTTCATCCTACATTGATTTAATGCTTGGTTTTTTGGCAGAGAGGGATGCCAAAAAAGCCATTCAGCTGGTGGGGAAACTTATTGAACAGGGAGTTGATATGAAATATTTTCTGGAACAACTTATTTTTAAATTACACAATTTACTCCTAGATAGAGTAGGGGTTATTAAGAATTTGCAAACGAGCTTATCTTTTGACATACAGGAGATAAAAGAATTAACAGAGCTATTGACAAAGGCAAGTTCGCAGCTGAAATTTGCGGTCTTGTCTCAATTGCCGCTTGAGATGACAATTATCCAGTGGTGCATGCAACAAGGTACCCAGGTCGAGGATGAAAAAAAGGCTCCTGTCACGCAAACCGTTCAGGATCTTGATCCTTCCACCCGCGCCACCTTTCTTAGTACGGTAGATGATATTTGGCCAAAACTTATTGAGAAGATAAAACCCTACAATCATTCGGTGGCAGGTCTTCTTCGAGGATGTAGTTTAAAAAATTTTGACGGAAAGAAACTTGAAGTTGAGGCCAAGTTTAAATTCCATAAAGAAAAATTGGATGAAACAAAGGTTCGTGTTCTCATTGAAAAGGTTTTGGAGGAGATAACTGGAGAGAAAGTCAAAATAGCGGTGGTATTAAAAGTTTAAACCCGCCCATTCTTGCTTTTTGCCTTACCTACTATTCGTAGCGCGGCTCAAAGAGCGAATACTGGCGGGCAAGGGAGGTGATTTTATGAATCCATTTCAGCAATTAAAAGATATTAAAAACATGAGAGATCAAGCAATGCGGATTCAAAAGGAACTTGCCGCAGAAGAAGTTGAAGTTTCAAAAAATGGCGTAGATATTGTTATTACAGGAGATCAGAGAATAAAATCTATATCGACCAATGGAAAATCTGACAATGACATAAAAGAGGCGGTAAACGAGGCAATAAAAAAATCCCAAGAAATCGCAGCTAAAAAATTATCTCAAATGGGCGGAGGCCTCCAAGGCCTCCTCGGCGGAGGGCAATAAATCTTCGTTCTCTTGACTCCTGATTTCGTCTCGAGTATAATACTATAAGATAATTATAGGATATTTTTATGCCAGGACTTGAACAAGAATCTTCCTTGGAAGAAGCTCATACAAGAAAGCACACTCCAGCTGGTGGAAAAAAAATTATTGCCGGACAAAGTCCAGAGGTTCAATCTGGTTTCATGCAAAGATCGACAGGCATAGAAACGCCGGGTGGCCAGATTTTTCCGGAGCTATCTCAAGTTTCTTCAGAATTACCACAAGCAATTCTCCCAATATCAGAGTCCTTGGAAGGACCGAGAGGAGGAAAGGTGAAGCGGGACCGGGCAGGTTTTGTAAGAACAGCCGGGGAAAGAGGATTAATCGAGAAATTACCTCCTGACATGCAAGAAGTACTTAGACAACGCTATCTACAAAAGGACAAACCGAAGACTCTTTCGCAAATCGGAGCTAGCCTAAACATAACGCCACAAGGAGTAGCGGAAAAAGAGGCCAGGGCATTAAAAAGAATTAGAAGACTTCTGGAGGGCAAGGAACAAGCAGGGCGAAGAGGTAGGCCACGCGTCGAGATAGACATTAATTTGGTGGCCCGGCAGTATTTTTTCCAAGGGATGAGCTTAAAAGAGATTGCAGGGCCGTTGGGTGTTTCAGATAGGACCTTACTTAATAGATTAAGAGAAGCAGGGCGCCAGTCGAAGGGAAGAACGGGGAGGCCTAGAAAAAAGTAGAGCTTCGTAGTACAATTGAACTTGATGAAGGTTTTTTCAGGGAGCTCCAACAGGCGTTTGGCAGAAAAAGTTGTAAAGCAATTGGGCATTGATTTATCCTCTCTTGATACTAATATTTTTCCAGATGGTGAAAGAAGAATCCGGGTTATCGATAAAGTAGTAGGACAAGATACTGTTGTTATTCAGTCGACTTCTCCACAACCGGATACTGCCTACATGGAGCTTTTTTTTATCATCGATGCGCTGAAGCGAAGCGGAGCAAAGTCGATTACTGCAATCATCCCGTATCTTGGATACCAAAGACAGGATCATGTTTTCCGAGACGGAGAGGCAGTTTCGCTTGAAGTTATTATAGAGACGCTTGAGAAGGTTGGAATGACTAAGCTTCTAACTTTTGATCTTCATTCGATCAAAATACCCGAGCTTTTTTCGGTACCAGTTGTTCATTTGTCCGCTCTTTCAATTTTTGCAAGAAAAATAAAACAAT
>JAMCYD010000021.1 GCA_023473785.1 Patescibacteria group bacterium | reverse complement strand
TTTTTTTGCTATTGAAAGATATATACATTCCATAAACCAAGACAATTAATGCTCCAAGCTGCATCGCAAAAGCAACTCCTAAATGCTCTGCGATAAGCCCTATTTGGAAACTACCGATAGGAGACATACCTAAAAACATCAGCGTATAAATACTCATAACTCTGCCTCTCATGCTATCCGGCACAATATGCTGTATCGTTGTATTTATCATCGAAAACTGCATTATGAGCCCAAGACCTGCCATAAATAAAACCGGCAAGGCCAGCACGAAACTCGTAGTGAATGTAAAAACTATAATAGACAAGGAAAAAATTGCACTCCCAACCGTAATAAAAGTCATAGGACTTAGTTTTCTGGAGTAAACGGAGACAATAATAGCGGCAAGAAGAGCACCTAATCCGGTTGCTGAGTAAAGATATCCAAGAACAGTGGCATCTTTATGAAATGTGTTTTGTACCACCAAGGGCATTAACGTACTGTACGACCAGCCAAAAATAGACGTAACCCCGGAAAAAACAAGAAGGGTCCGAATTGTTAGATGAGTAAAAGAATAATGTATTCCCTGGCTTATTGCTTTTATCGGATGCAAATGAGTTTTCGCAAGAGTACTTTGCGCATTTATAAAAAGGAGTGCAACAATAACGGCAAGAAAGGAAATACCATTTGCGATAAAAGTTCCCCCCGTACCAATAGAGGCGATAAGCATTCCCGCAATGCCTGGTCCAATTACTCTGGCACTATTAAAAACGCTAGAATTTAGTGCGATAGCGGATGCAAGATCATCTTTTCCGACCATTTCAATTACAAAAGACTGACGCGCCGGAATATCGATAGCATTAACGACACCCAGGGCAAATGCCAAGAGCGAAATTTCTAAAAGATTTATTTTTCCAAAAATTACTAAGAAACCCAAAGCAAACGCAAGAACCATTGAGGAAATTTGAGTAAAATAGAGAATATACTTTTTATTGAAACGGTCAACTATTACTCCTGCGAAAATACTAAAAATTAAAACAGGAAGTGCAGAAAGCGCAGCAACAGTCCCTACCCAAAAAGCAGAATTGGTCAGACTAACAACGAGCCATCCAAGAGCAACAATCTGAAGCCAGGTTCCGATTAAGGAAATTAGCTGTCCGAGAAAATAAAGCTGATAATTTCTATGCCTAAAGGCTGGAAAAGCAACAAGAAACTTGCCGGTCCAATTTTTAGCCTGGCCAATGTTAATTTCCTGACTTTCGCTGATAATATACTTCTCCTCTTGTTCAAATTTCTTCGCCATAAAAACAACTCTTACTGTCTCCGGATATCCCTTAGTAAAGGTCTATAGTAGATTAGCAGGGAATTGAAGAAAGCTATAACTATATACATTAAAGCATCCTGACTTAATTGTCAAATTGGACACCTCTTGTAATAAAACGGGCAAAAAGCTACTATAAATATATATGATAACTGTTGTTAAGGCCTCCGGGGAAATGGAACCTTTTTCGGAAGAAAAAGTAAGAGATTCTATAAAACGAGCGGGAATAGCTGGAGAAATTCAGGAACAAGTTATCTCGCATATCAAATCAAAACTCTACGAAAATATACCAACTTCGGAAATTTATAAGCATATTACGGAATTTCTAAGCACATCTCCCCACCCATACAATAAGTCTAAATATAGTCTAAAGCAAGCAGTGATGGAGCTTGGTCCCACCGGATACCCCTTTGAAGATTTTGTCGCAGAAATTTTAAGAGCTGAAGGATACGAAACTTCAGTCCGGCAAATTCTTCAAGGCAAATGCATATCCCATGAAATTGATATTTTAGCTTCAAAAAATTCTAAGAAAATAATGGTAGAGTGTAAATTTCACAATGGTTCAGGTACGAGATCCGATGTCCATGTTTCGCTTTATACTAAATCCAGATTTGATGATGTCAAAGAGAAATATAATCTATCAGAAGCTTGGCTTGTAACCAACACAAAAATTACCTCGGATGGATTAAGCTACGCACAGTGCAATAACATGAAAGCCATAAGCTGGAGCTATCCCGAAGGAGAAAGCCTAAGAGATCTTATCGAAAAATCAAAACTTCACCCAATTACGACACTTCAATCTCTTTCACAGTCTCAAAAACAGCAATTTCTTGACAAGGGAATCGTCTTGTCTAAAACCATTTGTCAAAACAAAAACTTAGTAAAGGAACTTGAGATTTCCGATGATAAGAAAAAAAATCTTGAGGAAGAACTAAACTTCGTCTGCAACTCTGGCTAATTGTGTTCTTTCGTGCCTGTCTGCCATGTAACCGTTGGGAACTGTTGTAAGCTTATCTGAATAAAGAAGAAACCCATTTCTAATAGTATGGTCTCCAAATTTATCATTTATCTTGTCAACGGCATTCAGAACATTTTCTTTTCTGAAATCTTCATCAAAAAGAAATAAGGAAATGTTATTAGAGTCTTCAAGGCCGCAAACCCATACGCTTATTTGTCTTATGTAGGAACTTTTTAGATTAAAAACATTATTATCTTCCGAAAGTAAAGATTTGAATAGGTTGAAAATTTCCCTTGAATCATCAAAATAAAAGCTGTAAGTTTTTCTTTTGTGAATATCTATATTTCCCCCAAGATCAAAACCCAGAGTCCTTGCTTTCTTAGAAAGTCTTCTAAGCTTTATACAAACTTCTTCCCATAGCTCATAAGCATTTTGCAGGATTTTTCTTTTGTCATATTCGTTTCGAGGCAGACAATAATTTCTGCCGATAGATTTTACTTCGGGGGCCTCTGTGTAGGGAATTACATGGGAAGCATCAAGCCCTAATGAAACATTTTTCAAAAATTCTGCCTCTGACTTTCCAAACTCAGAAACCAAAGCCTGATGCGGAATCTTGCGAAGATCAAGAAGAGAGTAAATGCCGATTTTATTTAATCTATCCTTAATTCTTTCCCCAATGCCGCAGACATCGGTAAGCTTTACTTTTTTGTAGACTTCTAAAAGATTACTGGTGTTAATTTCAAAGACTCCGTTTGGCTTATCAATCCCTGATGCCAGTTTTGCCAAAAGCTTATTGTGGGAAATTCCAAAAGAAGCAGTTATATATTCTCCAAGCGTATCCTTAATCCTCTTTTTAATTTTTGAAACTATAGCGTGGGATCCGCCAAAGAGATGAGAAGTTTTTGTAATATCCATAAACACTTCATCGATTGAAAAAAGCTCAGTGAAAGGGGAGTAGTCCTTGCAGATATTTAAAAATTTTTTAGAAACCTCATAATATTTGATAAAATCTGCAGGAACTAAAACAAGATCCGGACAGATTTTTATTGCTTCAAAACTGCGGGCGCCTGTTTTAATTTCGAGTTTCTTGGCTTCGCGGCTTGAAGCGATAATGCAGGTCCTGCCATTTTTTGCACTAACACCGATTGGCCTCCCGCGTAATTTTGGATCGTATTGCTGCTCAACGCTTGCGAAAAACGAGTCAAAATCAATGTGAAGAATAATTTTATCCACTAGAAATAAAGTAGAACAAAATCCGAAATAAATCAATACGACAAAGAAGAACTTACTGTCTCAATTATAGCCCGTAGGCGGAGAGAGAAGCGTTGCCGACATGGTTTCGGTGAAGAGTCATTATGAAAGAATCACACTGCAAGAATCCCGGAATTGTAGAAAATGCGCCAATAAAGCCGTCCTGCTGTAGTGTCTGTATCGCATTGGGGCTAAAAGAACCATACGGATAGGTAAAAATATTAACTGCCTGCCCGATATTTTGCTCAAGCTGTTGTTTTCCCGTAGTTATTTCGTATTGAATCTTGTCTTGCGGCCCGCGGCCGACTGCATAGTGCGACCATGTATGGTCAGTAAAATAAACCAAACCTGTTCCTTTCATTTCTCTAAGCTGATCCCAGCTGATGAAATCGGGGTTTCCGACAAGACCGGTTGCAATCATCAAATTTATAGTAATATTATATTTCTTAATTATGGGTAATACATAGCTATAATCGTCAACATACCCATCATCCAGGGTAACGGCAAGACTTTTGGGAGGAAGAGCAGAATGACTCTTTAGTGCATTTACAAGTTCCGCCACAGTAATGGTATGATATCCGTGTGAAGCCAAATAAGCCATTTGCTGATCAAAAAATCCATTATCAACAGTCCCTGAAATTTGGCCAAGTTGTTTTGCCAAAGACTCCGGCTGTACATGATGATAAGTCAGAACAGGAACATTCAAGCAATAACCTGACGCGTTTTGGGTAATTTTTGGGGCCGCCTGGATATTTGGGATAAGACTGTCTTTGTTTTGAACTACACTGGGGGAAGATGTCGAGGTAGCCGAAGACGTACTTGATAGTATAGGCTTATCTTTAAAGGAAACAACAGGCGTTACATAGGTTGTCTTGAACTCTCTGGCATTTCTAATGTAAAAAAATCCTAAGACAAACAAAAGAAATAAAAGCGTCAGAGGTAAAAATCGGTGTTTTAATTTGATATTTTTCTTCTTCATTCTTTTTCAAAAAACGTCTAAAACTATTATATCAATACTGAAATTGAATTTCTATTCCTGTTTTGTTATACTCGCGCCTATGGCAACAATTACCGAACTTGCTCCTAGAACTGGCGTTGAACACCAAAACGCAGCAAAAGAACCACTAGAAAGAAGACCTC
This sequence comes from Patescibacteria group bacterium, assembly GCA_023473785.1. Taxonomy (GTDB): domain Bacteria; phylum Patescibacteriota; class Microgenomatia; order Levybacterales; family UBA12049; genus JAMCYD01. The sequence continues at coordinate 5,228 of JAMCYD010000021.1, read as the reverse complement.
TTATTCTAGTTGCGGAAAGTTCATTTAACGTAAGGAGAAATCTCGTAGTGGGACTTTCACGGCAAGATTTTAATGTCTTATATTCTACCAATGCACAAGATACACAAGCTCTTATTACTGATTCCCATCCGGATTTAATCGTTGTTAATCCAATTAGCTTGGAGTGGCTAACATCAGATGACTTAAGACCACCTTATATTGTAATCACACCGGCAAGCTCAGCCAATATAGACAGGCTGGGAATTAATGCCTTAAACGACGGCGCCGATTTTTTCCTACCAGAGCCAGTTTCTCCAGATTTTTTAGCCGTGCATATCAGAGCATCCTTACGATCTAGACAACCATACCTTGATTCCAAAACGCATAAAATTGGAGATCTAACAGTTACTCCGGGATTTCTGCAAAAAGATGGAAAAAGGATAGCGTTGACAAGAACAGAATCCGCTCTGCTAACAGCTTTGATCGAACGCAGGAGGGGAATAGTTCTAACAAATAGAGATGCCCTGGTAAGCATTTCAGACCATATGCAAATACGCAACAGTATGCATTTAACTGAACGCATTTCTAGGCTCAGAAAAAAAATTAGAGAAATAGAAACAAGAGATTTAATCAAAACCGTTAAAGGAGTAGGGTATATACTCGAATCTCCTGAAGATTCTTTACGGCATCAAGCAGAACAAGAAGAAAATACTGCGCTAGCTCCTGAACCCACCGACGAAATAAAGGAAGCACAAACTACTGGAAGACAAGGTACAGAAGTTTTTGTACGTTTTGTAGAAGGTAAAAATGGAGTAAAGGTTGATCTTGAGGAAGATGCAGTAACTAAAAATGGAAAAAAGATTAGTCTTCCGTTAACTCAGCGGCGACTCTTGCTGTTTCTGGCAAAAAATCACGGAAGAATTATGTTCGGCAGTGAAATACTATCTGATGTATGGGGACCGCAATACATTGGTTATCCAGATTTGGTAAGAATCGAGATTCATAGACTGAGAGTTAATATCGAAGACGACACTAAAAAGCCCGAAGTGATTAAAACCGTTAGAGACATGGGTTATATCTTTACCGACCCCGACCAAGAGTTTCTAGGTGACTCTGGGTCAGCTACCGAATGATGTCCGAACTTATTTTAGCACAATTTCCCTACAAGAAGTAACATTTTACAAAACCGCATTTGATTGTTTATAAATTCTCACTTACTAAAGTGATATTACTTTATAAAAACGAAAAGCAGGGGAACGATAATTAGACTAAGGAGCATAGAAAGTGAAACAATGCTTACAGCATATTCAATGTTTAGTTTTTCAAGAGAAGAGAAAGTCAAAGTATTGTATCCAATAGGCGCTCCAGCAGCTAATATTACTATTACTCTGGTCAAACCTTCCAAGTGAAAAATACTTGAAAAAAGAAATCCAATTAACAACCCAAAACCAAAACGAATCAAAATTGCAGGTAAAACATGCCAGATTCTTGCAATTTTTAAGGTAAAGTAAGAACCAAGTGCTAACGTAATAAAGGGTGTTGCAAGATTTCCAATAACTTGCAAAGAAGTCATCGCTAATAGTGGCAACTGCACACCCGAAATATTCAAAAATAAACCTAATAGAGTAGCCCATAGAGGAGGAGCAAGTAGCACTTTTTGCACTAAAAGCTTCGTACTTGTTTGCCCTGCACCATATTTAGCTGCAATAAAATAAACAAAGCTGAATGTTAGCAATCCGTTAGTAGCATCAACAAGAGACAATCGTACCAAGCCAGCATTTCCATAGGCAGCAATAACAAAAGGCAGTAAAAACCCTGTGTTCATTATCATAGTTGATACAAGAAAAACCCCCAAAGAAGTTTTTTCCAAACCCAAGAATTTTGCGGTAACCCAAGAAAGAAAAAATGTAGTAAAAACAACAACTGGAACGAGAAGCGGGAGATAGAGCAAACTGGGAACAAGCTTTATTGATGGAATAGACAGTAAATATAGGGCTGGCATTACAATATAGAAGACGAGCTTTAAGAATAAATCTCCATCTTCTTTTTTGATTAACCCTAATCTTTTCAATAAATAACCAAGAAAGAAAATAAGAATTGGTGGGCTTACTTTCGCCAACGCTTCAACCATAGAAAAATTATATCAGATAAGTTAAGCCTATGGGGTTCAAATCTCGTTTTGGATTGAGTAGTTTGATATATTTATTCGATGCTAGAAAAATTGGGGTGACCGAGCGGACTTGAACCGCCAACCCCCAGGTCCACAACCTGGTGCTCTAACCAATTGAGCTACGATCACCATTTCGTGATATGTTGCGACCCGGGCGCGAGTTGAACGCGCAACCTACTCCTTAGAAGGGAGTTGCTCTATCCATTGAGCTACCGGGCCAACCAGTTAAGCCTAGTATATTGTATCAAAAATGCTCCCGGCCCGCCAGCCTTGACTTAGCCACCAGATTCCCTTCCTCCTTTAAATTCGGAAGTCAGCAGTTTTATTTCGTGATCAGTCCAACCTGCACCTCTTGATAAGTTGTAGGCGCTAGTTACAAGATGATTTACGATATCGCGTGTGCCTCGACTATCTTCGCGAAGTCTTAGAAAATGCCTTAATTCGCTAATCCTGCGTACCTTGTTTCCGGTAAGCTCCACAGGTCCTGATAATTTTTGTCTTTTCATACTACTATTGTACTAGATTTCCTTGGGCAATGTAAACTTTACTAAGTTTTTTTGCTAACTTGACAAATAAAATATACTGTGATATAAATTAATAGATTTAAATATTTCAATAAATATATGTCCAACATTGTCATAAAGATTTTTAAAGCTCTCGCTGATCCCACAAGAATGGATATTGTCAAAATGCTTTTAGTCAAAAAAGAGCTCTCTTGCCAGGAACTTATGACCCATTTTCCATTGTCACAGCCTGCTCTGTCTCATCATTTCAACAAGCTCGTAGACTCAGAAATCCTAACAGCCAGAAAAGATGGAGTAAATCATTATTATAAAGTTAACCAAGACTATTTAGACAAGTTAGGTATTAATATTCAAAAAATATTTAGGCAGAAAGAGATAAATTAATATGAAACCGAATCAAAAATTTAGCAAACTTGCCAGCGACCAAACAATCGAAAAGACAGTCAAGGCTTTAAATTCAAATAATCTTAAGACCGAAGTGGTTGAAAATGGAGAAGAGGCAAGAAAAAAGGTTTTGGAACTAGTGCCTAAAGGAGCAGAAGTTTTTACCATGACATCCCAAACCCTGGAAGCAATAGGAGTAGCCAAGGAGATAAACGAATCCGGCAAATACGATCCTGTCAGGCCAAGACTTTATGCAATGAATAGAAATACTCAAGGCAGGGAAATGAGAAAACTCGGAACTGCTCCGGATTGGACAGCAGCTTCCGTTAGTGCAGTAACGCAGGACGGCCATCTTCTTATCGCGTCAAACACCGGCAGTCAGCTTCCTGCTGATGCATACGGCAGTGGAAAAGTTATTTTTGTGGTGGGAACCCAAAAGATTGTTGCTGACACTCAGGAAGGAATCAAGAGAATTTATGAATATTCTTACCCGCTGGAGGATGTACGAGCCCAAAAAGCTTATGGAGTGCATTCTGCGGTTAATAAGATTCTGATCATAAATAAAGAAGTTGTACCGGAGAGAATCACTGTCATCCTAGTCAAGAAAAACCTCGGATTTTAAAAAATTATCCTTCTCAGTTTTGCTATAATCTATAAATGAAGATCGGTAGAAAACTACAGCAGGTTATTCCAATCCTCTTAACGTTTATTACATTTCTGAGTTTATGGGGAATTTTATACTTACTAATTCTCGCGCTTAATTTACTACCCGCTAAGATGAAAATTATACTTATTCTTCGCAAAAGAGACATACTAATCGGGCTTGCGATTTATCTTAAAACTTCTGTTGATTTTGCCATATTTATCGGAAATTTAATGCACAGCAATCCCGGATGGAAGAAAAGAATTGCAATCGAACTTGGCACGGCTTTGGGAAACGGCCTGGGAACTCTTCTTGTCTTAATTATCTGGACTTTTTTCAAGGAAATCCCTGTTCTTATGGCTTTGATGATTACAGCTGCATCCCTGATTCTTCTTAGAATGGCACAGGAGAGCCTTGAGGAATTTCTTAAATACGAAAATTTTGCAAAAGTTCATTCTTCCATTTCTCTTTTGCAAAAACAGCTTAATTTTATAAATAGCTTATCAGGCAAACTTTTAAAACCGCTTATTCCAAATCTAAGTATTATAAATGCAAAAATGCTTTCTTTCGCAAATCTGGCTATGTTTTCAATAACCATCCCGTTTATCTTGGGACTCGATGACTTTGCAGGCTATATACCTCTTTTTTCCATTGTAAATGTTTATGGCTTTGCCGTAGGAGTTTTCTTGGGACACATGCTTTTAAACCTCGGGTTATTCCTTTCGCCGGGAAAAACAACTGCAGTGGTACGTCATCCCATTGTGCTTATTCTCGGTGGGCTGGCCTTTGTCGGAATTTCGCTGTGGGGCTTTTGGGAAGTTATTAAAATCCTCCAGTTAGTTTTTGTTCACTAGTCTTTATATTGCAATATTACTCAAATTCTGCTAAAATTATCCCTCATTATGGAGCAACGCAGACCAAGCACGCCTGAAGAAAGAACCGCAGCAATTGCGGGTATTTTTGATGATGAATTAAAAAAAATAGCCGAGAAGATAGCACAGGCGAGAGATCTAGAGCTGCATGTTGACACTAACGGAGCTGTCAGAAGAAGACAACATGAAATACTGAATTTACAACAAAGACAAGCGGAATTAATAAGAGATCGCAACCTTGTTCTAGGAGGCATCACTGCGCCACCAGCCATTAGACATCTCTTTGAAACACGGATAAGAAAGATTGACCTTGAAGCCGAAAGAGTAACATCTCATTCCCTTGGTGTACTTTTTGAAAGAGGAGCTGTAATAGGCAAAGAACAGGAACTGGAACATTTAGACACTGTCCGGACAGATATGCTTAGGGTTGGGAATGCCGTTTTAGACATACTCGGTGAACCTCCTTTGAAGGACCACAAAGCCCCCCAACCTAACCCTAATCCGCAGCATTAAAGAGTAACTTTACCCAGAGCGGGTGAAGAGAATCGAACTCTCGTATCGACTTTGGAAAAGTCGTGTTCTACCATTGAACTACACCCGCATGTCAATTAACCTTACGTGAATTCTATTATAGACCAGATTGCCTTAAGGGAGCA
>JAMCYD010000030.1 GCA_023473785.1 Patescibacteria group bacterium | reverse complement strand
CAAAATAATCCTGGATTGTTAAAAAGTCAGGAATTTAGATTGCTTCAATCAAGAGGCGAAAAAGTAATAATGGTTGATGAATCAGGAAATCTACGAGAAATGACTGTAACAAGTGAAAATGCAAGAGCTGTGCTCGGAGAAATTAAAGGCAAAGACGAAACGCTTCGAGGGAAAAGTTATGAATTGAGGAAAGAAATTGTCAGAAGAAGTAATGGAGAAATCACAACATATGAAGCATATACTTATTCTGCTGTTCCTCAAGGAAGTGAGTTGGATGCATTCCTTGACAATCCCGATAATTGGGTTCCTGAAAGACGAGCGCTGCAACAACAGATTATTGATCAAGAGTATGCAAAAGCATTAGCGCTTTCTGCACGTCTTGGTGATGCTGAACCAACAGTATATGCCCTACGAGGCAATACGGCTGCTGGAAAAACTACTGCTACGAGAAATGATGAACTATTTAGAAGAGCGTTAGATGAGCAAGGACAGCCATCTGGTGCAATTAATCCTGATACATATAAAACTGGACTAAAAACTTCAGAAGCAGTTGCTGGCAGACAAGCAATTGGACATGATCAAGCACACGAAGAAGGCTCTATGATTGCTAGAAAAATATCAGGTAAAATCGCTGACTCTGAGTCCTCGATGGTTATTGATAAGAGAATGAATAAAGCAAAGAACATCACTGAACTGATTGCTCTGGCCGAAAAAACTGGTAAGGGAGTAAAAATACTTGATGTTGATGTACCGCTAGAAACATCGCTAATTCGAGTGTTGGGAAGAAAAATCGGTGGTGAGGATCCAACTGTACCATTTGATGCAGTCGCAGAAGGATTTGAAGGAGTACGACAAAATAGAGCAGCTTTGATTGAACAGGTCGTCAATAACCCCAAAATTAAGGATTATGCCTTATATGTTGCCGATGAATCCGGAACGTCTATAAAAGCTGCTCAAAAAGTCAATGGAGAATTTATGGTAATCGAAGGACAAGAAGCTGCATTTCAAAGAGCTGTAAGTAAAAGCACAGAATCCACAGTTGCGCAAATGGCAAGTACTGTAATTGATGAAGCCTATATAGATAGAGTATTGAGTAGAACTCCTGAAGCAATGCAACCAAATGTGCGAGCTTCTCTTGAAAGATATAGCGGAAGAACATTGAAGGAAGCTCTTGATGCTCATGCAAAAAAGATAAATGAAGGAGAATAAATTCAGATCAATTTTACAAAAGTGAAAAATATCGGTATAATTTGGACACGCTATGGTAAATAGTCCAGAAGACAATATGTCAAGCTCACCATTACCTAGAAAAAGTCCTCAAAGCGACCAACTCGTGCAGGGAATGCTTGAGGAAAATAGAAGGTTTAGACAAGAGCAAAGAGAAAAAGTCAATCTTGCCAAACAAAGTACTCCTGACAAACAACCATTTAATATAGATGCATTTGGAAGTTTATACAACTTACGAGATGGCGATGGTGAATTACGTGTTACTCCTGAAGTCGTTGAGGATTATGAAGCAGAATACTATCTGAAAAATCCAGATATTAAATCTATGGAGGAGTTTGCAGAGCGAAAACGAGAACTTGATGAGCAGGATTCCGGCTAATAAACAGGATTGTTTTTTTATTGAAACGGCTGTTGAGGTGGGTTAATAAAAAAATTCTCTACTCCAACTGATGACGATGCACCTCAATTGGGGAATTTTCAGTTTGACTATAGCCATTTTCGGCCGTCCCTTTCAATTAGATCCTGCGCTTCGTTTGGCCCCCAAGTTCCCTCCTTGTAGTTTGGGAATTTTGGTTTTTCTACTTCCCATCCTTTGAGAATATCGGTTATAAACTTCCAGGAACTCGCAAGCTCATCTGATCTATTAAAAAGCATCTGATCGCCTGAAAAAATATCAAGCAAGATTTTTTCATACGCATCTATACCTTTCGCCTCAAATGATTCTTTATAGGTAAAGTGCATATCCACTGTCTCAAGCGCAAGTTTTGCACCCGGCGCTTTTGCAATTATTCGAAGGAAAATTCCTTCGTCCGGCTGAATTCTAATTGTCAAAACATTTCCAATCTCAGGACATCCATACTCTTTAAACAGGATATGACAAGTCTGAAGAAAAACAATTGAGATTGTCACTTCATTTTTGGGCATTTTTTCACCAACCCTCACATAAAATGGTACATTTGAAAACCTTTCGGTATCTAAGAAAAATTTCATGGCAACAAATGTTTCCGTATCGGAATTTGGCAAAACATCTCTTTCGCTTCTGTAACCCAAGTACTGACCCCTTACAACAGATGATGGAACTTCCGAGGGTTTAATGCATCTGATTGCTTTAATTGCATTTGCCCTTGCGTCCCGAAGATCCTCCTTGGCAAAACTTCTAGGCTGTTCCATCCCAACTGCGGCAATAAGCTGCATCAGATGATTTTGCCCTGTATCCCGCAGAATTCCCAGCCCGTCGAAAAAATTTCCCCGTCCTTCCATCCCCTTTTCCTCTGCCCAGGTTATTTGAACATGATCAATATAATTTTTATTCCAGACAGGCTCAAAAATTCCATTGGCAAAACGAAATGTCATTATGTTCTGAACGGTTTCTTTTCCCAGATAATGATCTACCCTGAAAATTTGTTTTTCCTCAAAGATCTGAGCCAATTTGCTATCAAGACTTATTGCTGTTTCAAGATCTTTTCCAAAAGGTTTTTCTATAATTATTCTTGTCCATTTGTTTGATCCTTGCCCACAGCCTTCGGATAGCTTTGTAGATTCAAGAAAATTTAAAATCATTTCGTAGTTTTTAGGAGGGGTCGCAAAATAAAAAAAGCGGGTAATACAGGCCCCGATTTTTTCATCAAAAGAATTTAGCTTTTTAATAAGCTCAAGATAGCCTTCTTCCTTTGAAAAATCACCTTTTTGATAGGCTAAATGTTTTGAAAACTCAAGCCACTCCTTGCTGTCTTTTAAATTTTTAAAATGATCTCTAAAATCACCATCGCGCAGATCTCGTCTGGAGAAACCAATAATGAAGAAGACATCTGGTAGCTTTTTCTCTTTAAAGAGAGCAAAAAGTGCCGGAACCAATTTATTCTGAGCAAGGTCACCCGTTGCGCCAAAAATAACCATGGCAAAAGGGCTATTCATAACTTCATTATACAACATTTTGCCGCCTCGTTTTGCAGCGCTGCTTAGGGCTTTGGAAGAATTGGCTGACCTGAAATAAAACGAATAATATCGCTTAGCGTAATGATTATAATTAAGGCCAAAAGAAGTACCATACCAACTGCATGCGCGTAGCTTTCAAACCTTGCAGAAACTTTTCTGCCGGTTATACCTTCTATTAGGATAAAAAACAATCTTCCTCCATCAAGTGCCGGAATTGGCAAGACATTCAAAATCGCAAGATTTAAGGACAAAAGCGATACGAAAGATAAAACCGCCAAGGGCCCTATTGCTACAAACTGGCCAGTTAGTTGTGCAATTCCAACAGGCCCTGCAACTCCTTTTGGCACCTGTGCGTGTACAAGTAGTTGAAAAACAATCATCCCAAGTCCTGACGCAATCATCCAAGAATCTTTGAGTGCTTCAGCAAGACCTACAAATGGCGCCTGGTACAAGGGGTATTTTTTAATTACTATATTTGGCGATATGGCAATTCCCATAGGCCCCTCGCTTGAGGGATAATTTTTCCTGGGGATGATTTGAATATTTTTAACTTCGGTTTTGTTATCAAGCTTTTCTTCAACCCTTAAATTAATTTTCTCTCCCAAATAAATTTTTGTCGTTGCAATCAGTTTTGCCGGACTTGTAATCCTTGTACCGTTAATTTCTTTTATAATATCTCCTGTTTTTAAACCTGCTATATAGGCTGGAGAATCTTTAATAACTTCTCTTATAATTACTTGATCTCCAGGGGACTGAACCCCAGCTATCCCAAAAAAGTAAGAAATAATAACAACTGCTAGGGTAAAATTCATAAAAACGCCGGCCAAAACCACTACTGCTCTTTGCCAGGGAGACCTTGCGAAAAACGCCCTGGATAAGTCTTTGGTCTTTGGTCTTTGGTCTTTGGTTTGAATTTTGCCGCCTCCCGCATCATCCTCGCCGTATAGTTTTACAAATCCTCCAAACGGCAACCAGTTAATAGAATAGATCGTCTCTCCTTTTTTAATCCCAAAAGCCCGGGGAGGCAGCCCAAATCCAAATTCCTCAACTTTTATTCCCAACTTTTTCGCCACAAAAAAATGCCCTGCCTCGTGGATTAAAACAAGGATTGTTAATATTAAAAGAAAAACTAAAATTGTAACCATAAACAAAAATTAAACCCTAAGCTAATCTATTCTAACACAGAAAATATTTTTTAGTGCAAGTTCGGTTTCCATTCTTCGACCGTATAGTGAAGCCCTATTGTTCCAAGCTTAAGCCAATATTCCGTTTCTTTTTTACTTATATAACTTGTCGCATCCGTTGAACTTCCTCCCACCACATTTGCTGCATGCGCAAGTCTTACGAAAAGCGGCAAAAGTCTTAATTCATCCCCTGTTAGCATGGTGCCTGCTTTTTTATACCTTGAGAGAGCCCATTCATATTTTTCTGAAAATTCCCCAGGACTTTCCATATCAAATAAAATGTCGCAGCATAAAACAGCCATTTCCATAATACGGGGGTACCGGCGTGCAACTGAAAAATCAATCACATAAATTGGATCACCGCTACTGCGCATTACATTAGTAGATCTTATATCTCCATGCACAAGAGTTTTTGGTATGGCTTTAACATACTCATCTTCTCTGCTTAATTCATCTATTAATTTCTCTATTAATGGTTGCTCCGATAGAGCCACTCGGCTTTTATTCTCATTATATTTTTTCGTGATATTTATAATCGCCCAACTGTCTTCATCTCCGCCCGGATCGATATCAAGGGAATTAATTTTTACTGCTTGTCTTATGGCTTCTGCTTGCTCTTCGGATGTTGGTCGTTTTCCGCTTTCCCAAATGTTCCCGCCGTCGAGATATTGCATCGCGCACAGAAAGACCGTTGCCCCATCCATTGTTACTTGTGTCAAATTATCGCCTAACTTGTTTTGACAGAGTTTAGGGGTCCTGACGCCGCCTCTTACTGCTTCTTCAATAATCCCAAGATACCGTCTGCAATCCTTTTCATCTCTCCCTTCGTAGAAACATTTAACAAAGAAGGTTCCGCTTGTTGCTTTCAGAACAAGATTAAAGTCTTCATATCCGTTTTGCTTTACCTCATGACTGACGTATTCACCAAAATCGTAACTATCCGATACTACCTTAAGAAATGGTTTTAAATCTCCGTGATACGTAATTCTTTCTTGCGGTCCTAAAGAGGAAACTCCAAAACGCTGCTCAATTTTTCTTCCAAAACTCATTTTTCTTGGGGGTTAAATCTGCATTAGTTCTTCTTCTTTTTTCTTCCCCATCCCTTCAATTTCTTCCATAAGCTCGTCCGTAAGTTTTTGAATTTCTTTTTCCAAACGCGAAACTTCATCTTCCGAAGTTTCTTTCTGTTTTTTTATATCCGTCATTGCTTCATGTCTTATTTGTCGCACCATAATTCTGCCGTTTTCAAGCTTTTGATGCATCAGGTGTATCAGCTCTTTGCGTCTTTCTTCGGAGAGCTGCGGAATTGCAATTCTTATAACCTGCCCGTCATTTGAAGGGTTAAGACCGACGTTTGCCTCGATAATTCCTTTTTGAATCTCTCCAATTATTGAATTATCAAATGGAGCAATAACGAGAGTTTGCGGATCCGAGGTTGTAATCGTTGCAAGCTCCATCAATTTAAGTCTCTGGGTTGCGCCATAAACAGATAGAACAATATTCTCAATTAGAGACGGTGCTGCCCGACCTGTTCTGACCGTGGCAAGATCGGATTTTAAAAGATCAAGCACCTTGCCCATCTTCTGGGAAACTTCATCTAAATTCATGCTGTTTATTATTATACACCATTATGGCTTCTTGGAAATGATGTACGTAGACTTGCCTTAGCTTCCATTTTACGAGCAAAAAACATAGCGATATCATCCCCAATGCCTTCCGCTCTTGCCCTCATTAATCCTTCTTCGTAACATTGCACGTGATTTCTAAGATCCCTTCTTCGGGCTTCTGCTACAGTTTGAGGATCATATACGATATTCTGTCCTAATTCTAATTTACTCATACTAGATTTTAATTATCTCCTAAGCGCAGAGCGGTAAATCTTTTAACCACTATATTCTCACCAAATTTTGAGATTGCCTGCTTTATTAAGTCCGAAACTGCAATTGAAGAATCTCGGATGTATTCCTGTTTTAGAAGGCTTTGAACGTCACGAGGCGCCATTGCGGCAACCTGCATTGCGATTTCGTGGGCAAGATTTTTAAATTCGTCTGTCCTGGCCACAAAATCTGTCTCGCATAAAAGCTCAACCATTGCGCCGACTTTACCGTTTTGGTGAATGTAGGCTTCGATAATTCCGGAGGAAGTTTCCCTGTCTGCTTTTTTTGCTGCCTTCTCTACGCTTCTTTTTTTAATAAAGGCAAGCGCCTTTTTATAATCATTAGCGGAATCTTCTAAGGCAACTCTGCAGTCTGCAATAGACGCCGCTGTCTCATCACGAAGTTTTTTTAGAAGAGCGAGATTTGCCTTTTCCATCTTTTTCTCCCTTCTTTTTTACCGATTTTTTAGTTACTATTTGTTTTTTTATCGTTTTCTTCTCTGTTTCCTTGGCATCCTTTACTTTCTTATCTTTATCCTTTGCCTCTTCGGCAGCTTTGACTTCACTTACCTTCTTCTCTTGTTTTTTTAAAGCAGTTCTTCCTTCGATCCATGCATCTATTATATAGCTTACAATAAGCTTTATCGATCCGCTTGCATCATCATTGGCTGGAATTGGATAATCAATAAGCTCCGGATCCGCATTTGTATCTACAATAGCAACGGTTTTAACTTCCATTTTCCTTGCCTCGCTGACTGCCAAATCCTCAAGGTGCGAATCAATTACAAATAACGCATCGGGATTGCGTTTCATATCAGCAATGCCGCCATACAGAGACTCAAGCTTCTGCTTTTCTTTAAGCCAGAGCCCTACTTCTTTCTTGGTATATTTTGCCTTTTCTTCATCGTTTGCCAAACGTTCTGCCAATTCCCTAAGCTTTTTAAAGTTCTTTGCAACTTCAGAAAAATTAGTAAGAGTTCCTCCAATCCAACGGTTGGTTACGCAAAAGAGACCATCCTTTTCAACGACCCTTTCAATTTCTTTTTCTACAATTTCCCGAGCTTGTCTTTTCGTACCGACTATAAGGAGAGTCCCTCCGGTTGCTCCTAAATCACGTATGAAAGCTCCTGCCTCTTCAAGTGTTTCTTTGGTTTTTGCCAAATCTATAATGTGGATTTTATCCCGAGCTTCAAAAATATAATCCCTTGCTTTTGGATTTGACCTTGTAATTTGGTGTCCAAAATGGCAACCTGCCTGGAGAAGTTCTTCAAGTGTTATATTTCTCATATGTTCTTTCTAATCCTCCGCTTGATTTGGTTTTAAAACCAGAACATTCTTGTCAAGCGTGTGTGATAGAAGTAAGGATACCAAAAAAAAGACAAAAAAACAATAATCAATTCTTGATATATTGCAAGGACCGACTTTGTAAGCAATGCCTTCGTATGAAAAAATGGGGAGGAATCTTCGATGTTTATGGCAGCGAGAATTTAGTGCAAAGTATTTTTATTTCCCCTGCGATTTTCAATAGTTTTTTGTTTTTTGCAAATCTCTTCTTGAATTCTTTCCAAAATTCGCTTCTCTGCTCTTTGTCCTTAGGTAGTTCTTCGCCTCTTATTTCTTCAATAACATTGTTAATCCAGAATGCTATCTTAACCATTTCTTTTTCCTTCATCCCTCGAGTTGTGATAGCGGGCGTTCCAAGACGCACTCCAGATGGATAAAACGGCGGCATAGGATCATTTGGTACTGCATTTTTATTGACAACTATTCCCGCAACTTCCAGAGCAAAGGCTGCCAAGGCACCATTCACCTTTTTATTTGAAAGATCAATTAGCAGGAGGTGATTGTCTGTTTTTCCTCCGACAAGATTGAATTTGAATTTAGTTAATTCCTCGGCCAAAACTCTTGCATTTTTTACGACTTGTTTGGCGTATATTTTGAATGATGGTTTAGAAGCCTCCAAAAGAGCCACTGCAATTGCCGCGGTTTGATTGTCATGTGGCCCTCCTTGCAATCCTGGAAATACTGCTTTATCAATCTTATCTCCCAATTCCGGGTCTTTTTTAAGTCCTTTTTCTGTAACCATAATCAAAGCACCCCTTGGACCTCTTAAGGTCTTATGGGTCGTAGTCATTACAACATGAACATAAGGGACTGGGGAGAGATGAGCTCCACCTGCAATTAAACCCGCGATATGAGAAACATCAGCCAGAAGATACGCCCCGACTTTATCGGCAATCTTTCCAAATCTTTTAAAATCAATTATCCGGGGATAAGCAGTGGCTCCGCATACTATTATATTAGGCTTTCCCCTCAAGGCCAATTTCTCAACCTGATCGTAGTCAATCAACCCATTTTTATCAAGATGATAAGGGATCGCCTTAAAGTATTTTCCGGAAATTGAAACCGGCGATCCATGTGTTAAATGCCCTCCGAAGGCAAGAGATAATCCCAAAACTTTACCCTTCAACGGCTCTAAGAGTGCAAAATATATCGCTGTATTTGCCGGCGAACCGGAGTATGGCTGTACATTTACATGCGGCACGCCGAATAATTTCCTTGCTCGCTCTTGAGTTAAAATCTCAACAGTATCGATTAAAGCATTTCCCTGATAATACCTTTTTTTGGGATACCCTTCTGAATACTTATTGTTGAGCACTGAGCCAAGCGCCTCAAGCACGGCTTTTGAGGCGTAGTTCTCCGAAGGAATCATCTCCAAGACCGCCTTCTGTCTTTTTTCTTCCTCTTTTATTAATTCGTAAACTTTTGGGTCTGTCTGTTTTAAATTCTTCATTCTTCCCTTTCTAAATCTACAAATCTAAATTTATACTCACCCGATTCTCCGAATTCTTCTTTTAAAACTTTTTTAAATTCAGAATAATCCGGAAAGAATGTATCGGCTCCAAAATCCCCTTGCACTATCGTTAAGTATAGTCTATCCACTAATCCTTTTTCTAGAGCCTCTTTGAAGATTTCTCCACCTCCGAATATAAAAATTTCCAAAGCGCCGGGACTTTGCTTGGCCTTCTCAATTCCCTCCTCAAGTGAAGATACGACTTGAATTTCCGGGACAAAGAAGCTTACCGATCTAACTTTAGTGGGATCTCGAGTCACAACGATACTTGTCCGATCAGGCAAGACTTTTCCGATTGACTCAAAAGTCCGTCTCCCCATTACAAGCGGGTGTCCGCGGGTAAGGGCTTTCATTCTCTCGAAATCCTCCGGAATTCGAAAAAGAAGATCATTATTTTTCCCGATCCCCCGCTTATCATCCATGGCAACAATAATACTAATTTTTGGTGTAGTCATTGCTTTTTTTTCTCAAAACAAGTATATTATACCAATTGCGAGGTGGCAAGCGTTCATAAACAAAACAGAAGCTTTCATTCCATATCGACTAGACCGAAACCCCAGCACAACTCCTGTTGCGGAAGTTTTTCAAAATCCCAAAGCAGGTACCAATTGTGAACTGCTTGTTCAGGCAATTGTAAGAGCGCGAGGATTTACTCTCCCCGATGGTATTCGTTCATCTGAGCTATATCAAGATACAGAATATACCCAACTCGTAGACGACGTTTCTCAAGCCCAAACCGGTGATATGATAGGCTTATGTCCTGTGGGCAAAACAGATTTTAAAGGGGTTCATGTCGGAATTATTTGGCGAGACGAAACAGGAAACATACGTATTGTTCATAATGCGCGACATGCGGGCTTTCTTCAAATACAAGAATTGAAAGATGTTATGAAATATCCCGGACATGCAAAAATATCCTGGATAAAAAGGCCGATCAGACAAAACCCTGCTATTCTTAATCCAGATGGACTAAGACAGCTTGGCTTTGAATATCTAGCAAGATAAATTACTACTAAAATCCACCTACTACTGTTACTACTGCCTTTATCATCGGGTATGGGTCGTAATTTTCCAAAGTAAAATCTTCAAATTTTACTTGGTCAATATCTTTTAATTTTGGATTTATCTTCATAGTCGGAAGAGGTCTTGGCTTTCTTTTCAGCTGTTCCTTAACCTGATCAAAATGATTACTATAGATATGCGCATCTCCAAAAGTATGTACAAAATCCCCCGGCGGGTAGCCTGTCAGATGAGCAAAAATCATCGTAAATAAGGCATAACTTGCTATGTTAAAAGGAACACCAAGAAAAAGATCAGCGCTTCTTTGGTAAAGCTGGCAGGAAAGTCGGCCATTTATTACATCAAATTGGAAAAGTGTATGGCATGGCGGAAGCGCAACCGACTTTCCCTTCCCTGCCATCTCGTAGACAAATTCGGGATTCCAGGCAGAAATTACAATATGCCGCCTTTGCGGAGTTTTTTTTATTTTCTCAATCGCCCATCTGATCTGATCAATCTTTCGACCATCCGACGCCGGCCATCTTCGCCACTGGACTCCATAAACAGGCCCCAGCTCTCCAAACTTTTCTGCAAATTTTTTATCGGTTTTAACTTTTTGAATATATTCATCTTGAGTCAATAGTTTTTTTACTTTTGTTTTTTCTTTATACATCTTATAGCCCCAATCGTCCCAGATATGAACATCGTTGTCTACCAAGTACTTAATGTTAGAGCTTCCTTTGAGAAACCAAATTAGCTCATGCAATATGCCACGGAGAAAAACTTTTTTGGTGGTCAAAAGCGGAAATCCTTGCGATAAGTCAAAGCGGATTTGCCTGCCAAAAACACTTTTTATTGTAACTCCGGGATTATTAAACACAGGTTTTTTAAACCCGTTCTTCATCACATCTTCGAGTAAATTTAAATATTGATATTCCGGATGCTTTAATAATTTAGAATTCATAATTTTACTTCTCCTCTTCTAATCTTTTCCTGCAGGAAGAGTATAGCAAGCGTACTGCCCATTGCAACTATTTTATTCTTCAGCGCTAATTCTACTGCTTTTTCAAAATCTACCAGCTCTACTTTAATGTCTTCGTACCCTTCCTCACCCCTATCTAGATGTTGTTTTGTCTTAACGACATTCGGCGCAAAATAAATATGAATTTTTCTATTTAACTGCCCGTACGTCTCATATACAGCGCAGAGCTTCTGCAGAGACATTGCATTATATCCTGTTTCCTCCTCGAATTCTCTTTTTAAACCATCCTCTACTTTCTCTTTTTCACGTAGTGATCCCGAAGGAAATTCAATTACTTCTCCTCCAACTAGATACCTGTATTGCCTAATCATAATAAGCTTTCTATCGGAGGTCATCCCGACAACCATTGC
>JAMCYD010000044.1 GCA_023473785.1 Patescibacteria group bacterium | reverse complement strand
TTCTGCCAAATATGATCCGTCCTGTCCGGTTATTCCCGTGATAAGAGCACTTTTTGCCATAACATCAATTTTAAATAATATTTCTCCAATAGTCCAGAGTGTCTTTTAGTGTGTTCTCTATGGAAATTTCTGGCTTCCAATTCGTAAGCTTTGAAAACTTTGCTCTATCACACAAAAGCTCCGGGGAATCAACAGGCCTTAGTAGTGACTTATCCATTTCAATTGTAATTTTTGCATCAGAAAAAGAAAGTAATTTATTCAGAATATCGGAAATTTTGTAAGATTTGCCCGAACCTATATTGTATACTTCTCCTTCTTTCCCTTTTTCAATTGCCAAAACATATGCTTTTACCATATCCCTAACGTCTGTAAAATCACGTGCGCTCTCCAAATTTCCTACTGACAATATTGGCTTTCTTATACCTTTTTCAATCTCTGCGATTTTTTTGGCAAATGACGCTACTGCGAGTTTTGATGATTGTCTCGGTCCGATGTGGTTAAAAGGTCTGACTCTAACTATTTTAAGTTTATGCGCAAGAAAATATTGGAGGCCTAAAAAATCCTGCGTTACTTTTGATACTGAATAAGGATTAGCTGGCATTAATTTTGTCTCTTCATTGATAGGCAAATCTTCCTTTTTAACAGAACCGTAGACGTGTGCCGATGAAACAACAAGAATACGAGTATTAATAAGGTTTGATTTTCTTATTGCTTCCAAAACATTAATCTGCGCTACGATATTATTTACAATAGTTTCTGTAGGATTATCAAAACTGTCTTTGGGAGAAGTAAGAGCTGCCAAATGAAAAACATAATCGGGCATCAGATCTTTTATGAGATTGTAGGTTTTATCTGTGTCTTGCAGATCTAATTTTACAAGATTAAGCTTTTTTCTAATATTTTCAAGATTCAAAAGACTCTTTTCCAAAAGATAAGTCCCCGAAACTGAAATATTTCCTTTGAGGATTAAATGCTCAGCCAAAAAGCTGCCTGCAAAACCTGATATGCCTGTAATAAGGGCTTTCTTCATCTTCCAACGCCAACATAGGTAAAACCTAATCCTTTTATTTTTTCCGGATTATAAATATTTCTTCCATCAATAATAACAGGGTTCTTCATCAATTTTTTTATTTTTGTAAAATTTAATTCTTTAAATTCATTCCAATCTGTGACAATTATAAGCGCGTCTGCGCCCCTTGCTACATCGTAAACGTCGGTGCAGAATTGCACTCCGTTTATAGTTTTTTTTGCATTTTCCATTGCCTGTGGATCGAAAACTTTGATGTTTGCCCTATCCTGCTTTAACATTTCTATAATATCTGCAGATTGCGCATCTCTTATGTCATCCGTATTGGGTTTGAAAGAAAGACCAAGAATTCCTATAGTTTTTTTATTTAAGTCTGTCAATATTTTTCTTGTTTTTCTAACGATATCGCGCCTTGCCTGACCATTTATTTTCTCTACCTCATCAAGCAATCCAAAGCTATAATCATAATTTTTAGCGATTGCAATTAGCGCTTTGACATCTTTGGGGAAACAGCTTCCGCCGTAGCCGGGACCAGGAGAAAGAAATTCTTTTCCAATTCTCCTGTCAAAGCCCATACCTTCGAGCACACGTAATCCATCTGCACCGACAAGCTCCGATAGCTTAGCTATGGCATTTGCAAACGAAATTTTAGTAGCAAGGAAAGAATTTGATGCGTATTTTATAAGCTCTGCGGTTTCCAGATTTGTAAGCACGAATTGTCCATCGATAGGTTTATGGAGCTCTACGAGAATCTTTTCTGCCTTCTTACTCTCGCTGCCTATTACAATTCGATCTGGGCTTAATGTATCCTGAATAGCTGTTCCTTCTTTTAGGAATTCGGGGGCGGAAGCAATATCAAATTCTGTTCCTTTAGGCTTAACCTCGTCAATTAGCTGCTTTATTCTTTTGTTCGTGCCCACGGGAACAGTGCTTTTTGTAGCAACAACGGTGTAGCCGCTTAAGTTTTTCCCAATATTTTCTGAAACTTCAAAAACGCCCAAGAGTTCCGCGTCACCCGTCTTATTAGGAGGCGTTCCAACTGCTATGAAGACCACATCGGAATCAGGAATGGCAGGCTTATAATCAAGGGTAAAAAGTAACCTTTTTGCCTTGATGTTTCGTTTGACCAACTCTTCAAGTCCTGGTTCATAAAATGGCGGGATTCCCTTTTTAAGATCTTCTATCTTTTTTTTATCTCTGCCGACTACCCAAACTGTATTGCCTAAATCTGCAAAAACAGAAGCGGTAACAAGTCCTACGTATCCATGTCCTATAAATGTTATTGTCATATGGTTTTAATTTGTTTGCGGATTTCCGAAAGACCTTCTCCGAATGTCTTCATTTTTATTCCTAATTTTCTAATTTTATCATTTTTAAGAGCCAGATGGAAAGGCCTAGTCGCTCTGTTTGCGAAATACTCTTCTCTGGTGGTTTTTTTAACTAAAGATTTATCCAAACCAAAAGTATCTGCAATGGACAAAACCGCATCGAATGGACTTATGTATTGACTTCCGACAACGTGAAACGTTCCTGTTGCTTCATTTTTTATAAGAACATCCAACGCTTTTGCAATATCATCAATAAAAGTAGGCGTCATTATATGGTCGGAGACTGCAGCAATTGACGCTTTGTCTTTTAGTTTTTTTAAAATAGTTCGAACAAAATCAAGCTTTTCATCATAAATTGCTCTATAGGGATAGGCTGTTCTTACAATTACATAAGGGGTTGCGGAAGTTTTGACATTTTTTTCTCCTTCAAACTTAGTCTTTGCATACCAATTTATCGGATCAGGAATATCTTCCTCTGCATATGCCTCTTCTTTTTCTCCATTGAAAACAAAATCAGTTGAAAAATAAATTATTTTTTTTCCGCTTTTTTGGCATGCTTCAACAACGTTTCTTGTACCTTCAACGTTTATTCTCCATGCATCTCCATCTGCTCCCTGCGTTTTGTCTCTTTCACATCCATCAACGTCAGTTTTTGCTGCAAGATGCAAAACTATAGCTGCATTTGAGGAAATAATCGCTTCCGTAATCGATTGTTTATCTGTGATATCAAAACCCGTGCTGATGCTTAGATCGTCAAACTCGTAGTCGGCTTTTAGTAAATCTACGACTCTTGAACCGACAAGCCCCGACAATCCAATCCCTAAGATTTTCATAGTTTTAATACCTCACTATGACCCTGAGCTTACCGAATGGGTCATATGTTTCCATACTGCTTTCTGTAATATTTTTGATACTCACCGCTTTTTACCCTCTTCCACCAATTTTCATTATTTTCGTACCACTCTATAGTTTTTTCAACCCATTCATCAAAACTATGAAGAGGACTCCATCCTAACTCGTTTTTGATCTTTGACCAATCTATAGAATATTTTCTATCATGCCCAGGTCTGTCTTTTACAAATTCTATTAATTTTTCATTTGCCTTCATAATCTTTATGATTTTTTTAATGATTGTTAGATTGTTAATGTCTTCTGCTAATCCTCCTATGCAGTAGGTTTCTCCAATTTTTCCTTTTTGTAAAATAAGATCAATTGCCCGGCAATGGTCTTCAACATAAAGCCAATCCCGGACATACAATCCGTCTCCATAAACCGGAACCCTTTTCCCTTCAAGTATATTTGTTATAGCAAGGGGTATAAGTTTTTCTGGAAATTGGTAGGGACCGAAATTATTTGAGCAGTTAGAAATTGTAATTGGTAAGCCATAGGTTACAAAATAAGATTTCACTAAGTGATCTGAGCTTGCTTTACTTGCTGAATAAGGACTTCTGGGGTTATAATTTGTTCGTTCATTAAATTTGTTCGAATCATTAAGATTAAGACTTCCGTATACTTCGTCGGTTGAAATATGATGGAACCTTTTCACGTTGTTTTTTAAAGCTTGATCTAGAAGAATCTGGGTCCCTACTACGTTAGTCATAACAAAAGGGGCTGGTTCCATTATTGATCTATCAACATGACTTTCGGCAGCAAAATGGACAACCATATCGACTCCGTCCATTGCCTTCTCAACGGCTTTTGTATCGCATATATCACCATGAATGAAAGAATAATTATCGATATTGTCTGCTTCTTTTAAATTTTCTAAGTTGCCGGCGTAGGTCAGCTTGTCAAGATTGACAACTTTATCATCGGGATGGTTTTTTATCCAATAAAGGATAAAATTTGATCCAATAAACCCAGCGCCGCCCGTAACGAGAACTTTCATATTATCCGACTATCGGTAATTTTTCTGGCCGTTTTAAATACTTGAAATATCTCAAAATTGAATCTCTGTGATCAAATGCGAATTCTTCCTCAGGAGGTAAATTTTTTCTAGAAAACCATCCTGCCCTTGTGCTCTCACTGTCAATCTTCAATCTCCCTTTTACAGATTTTACAACGTAAATTATATCTAAGTTTTGTCTATCCTCATTGGGCCTCTCTGGATTATCATTAACTCTGAAAAGAAACTGTATCTCGCCCTTAATCCCTGTCTCTTCAAATAATTCTCTTAACGCACCTTCCCTGCTATTTTCATCTCTGTCTAAAAATCCACCCGGAATATCGTATTTTCCTCCTCTTAGTAAATTCTGAGCTCTTTTTATAAGAAGAACCTCTCCCTTATCATTTACAGTCAGCGCTTTTACTGTTACATGACGGAGTTTTCCCTTACCCCCATTTTCAAACCTGCAGAGAATCATAAGGACTGCAATTCTCCTGCCTTTATCTTTTCTGCAACAAAATTATTTGCCCGCAATAGCTCATCGTATGATGTTCCCGCATCAACCCACCAATCAATAATTTTACATTCCATAGCTCCTTCTTTTACATAAAAATTATTAAGATCTGTGACCTCAAGTTCCCCCCTCTTTGAAGGCTTTAGCTTTCGAATAAATTCAAATACTCGATTGTCATACATATATATTCCTGTCTGGGCAAGATTTGATTTTGGATTTTCAGGCTTCTCCTCTATGGATAAAACTTTATTGTTTTCGCCAAGATCTACTACTCCGTATTGCTTCGACTCTGTTGGCATTTTTATTGCAAAAACCATAGCTCCTTTGGCCTTTTTTTCAAATTTTTCTACACTATTTTTTAGATTATATGTAAAAATATTATCTCCTAGGATAACAAGGATTTTTTGTTCATCGGCAAAGCTTTCAGAAAGCGCTATTCCTTGAGAAATTCCTCCTGCTTCTTGCTGAATTTCATAGGACAATCTAAGCCCAAATTGATCTCCGCTTTTTAGAAGATTTAGAAATGCACCCGCATGATCTGGTCCTGTTATAATCAATACCTCTTTTATTCCGGCTCTCTGCATCGCCTCCAATGGATAATAAATCATCGGCTTGTTATAAATAGGCAGCAAATGTTTATTCGTCACTTGTGTTAATGGCCTAAGCCGTGTGGCAAGACCCCCGGCTAAAATTACACCCTTCATATACCAAACCCTCCTTTTAGTATAAAAAATACTACAGCAATTCCAAGACTTCCAATAAGTAAATACTCCAGTACGATCTTGCTGCCCAGATCGTGATTTATTAGATGATGAAATATCCCAAAGATCACATAGAAAAGGGTTGTTAGTAAAACAAAAAACATCTGTAAATTTTTATTAGGAGAAACAACAATCACAAGAAACATTCCTAAGGCAAGAATAGCAACAAGAGATAAATAATATTCTATATGTCTATTGCTTCGTGAAGACATCAAAGCACCGCTCCTCTGCTTAAAATAACTATTATGAGTATCATTGAGATAAGATAGAACATATGATCTGGATTGTGACTTACAAAGCCGGTAATTTTCTTCCTTTCGATAATAATCATATCTATCAAAAAGGCAGCAATAAATAAAATCATTACTATGGTGCCGGCGCGAAGTGTGAATGATAAGCTATCTATAAGCGGATTATTTTTGGTGAAAGACGGCAACACCCTCGAGACCGCCTGATCTTGAGTATTTATTGTTGTCTGTCTTGTTTTAGCAACGTTTCTTGATGCAGGAGCCAGGGTTCTGCTTCCAAGCTCTTCAACCACTAAAACTGTTTCTTCCCCATTTAATTTTCCATTCACTACGGCAAAACCTACATCCGTATAGTTTCCAGACAGAATATTCGCTCGATGATCCGGACTTGCCATCCAGGCATCCATCACGTCACTGTTTGTATTAAAACCGCGGGCTAAATTTTCACCAGCATAGAAGTAGTTATACCCTGCCTCTTTAATAAAAACCCAAGGCGTTTTGCCATCAGTAGAGTTATGTGCCCAATAGTTTTTGGCAAACATATCATTGGCTTTATTGCGCGCGGCAGCTGATAACTCAGGACTCAGCGACAAAGAAGAGAGCCCGTTCGCCTGCCTTTTCTGGTTGGTAATCAAAAGTAATTGTTCCGAATTTATATCAGTTAAAGTACCAAGAACAGAAGGAAAATTAATCTTAATGGTATCTAGTAAAAACGCACTGGAAAAAAGAATTACTATAAAAAGTAT
This sequence comes from Patescibacteria group bacterium, assembly GCA_023473785.1. Classification (GTDB taxonomy): domain Bacteria; phylum Patescibacteriota; class Microgenomatia; order Levybacterales; family UBA12049; genus JAMCYD01. The sequence continues at coordinate 6,195 of JAMCYD010000044.1, read as the reverse complement.
GAGAATCTTATGATGCAAGAGCCTTGCTCTGTAATTATTCGACTGACGGGGAACAAAAAAATGCTGAAGAAATTCTTTCATTTCTTATTAGTATATCACTTATAAAGAGGCTGTGCCAGCTGTCTAATCTTCTTGCCATTAATTCTAATCCCCAAGAAAAATCCCAAAGCATTGGCAATGGATATCCCAACCCTAAGCCCCGTAAAAGAACCAGGACCGGTATTTACCTCAACTGCCCCTATGTCTTTTAAGCCTAGAGAGTGACTGTCTAGCAACTTCTCTATCATTGGTAAAACGATCTGTGCTTTTCTTAAACCAACCCTGCGTCTTAAAAAGTATTTTTTTTCTTTAGTCTTAAGGCCTACAGTAATTTTTTTACTGTCAGCAGATTCTATGATTAAAGTATTCATAATTTTTAATTTAAAATTCTTGGATCTATCCTCGCTGCTCCTTTCCGTATTATCTTCCAGGGCTTGACTGAACAGTCAATAACCGTAGAGGCTTTTTTATAATTATTTGTAGCTCCCGGCAAAACAAAATCAACCAAGGAAATTAAATCATTGTCTAAATCTTCAATTCTAAAAGGCGTTTTCTCTCCTTGAAAATTCGCAGAAGGTCCCAAAAGAGGAACACCGACTCCTTGTATTAACAACTGTGAAATTTTATGGTCGGGGATTCTTACTCCCAAAGTATTTCCTCCTCCCCTAATCAAACCACTTACCTTTTTTAGATTGGCTTTAAATACAATCGTTAAAGGTCCGGGCCAAAACTTTTTAATCAGCTTGTTTTTAACATCTTTATCGATGTTCTCTACATAGACTTGAGCCATTTTTAAACTATCAGCTAAAACCAGAACCGCCTTGTCTTTCGACCTTTTTTTTATTTTAAATAATTTCCCCACTGCCTTGTCATTATCTATTCTGCAACTAATAACAAAGGTTGTGTCGGATGGGAAAATAACAATGCCGCCTTGTTTCAATGTTTTTACTGCTTTCTCTAAATTCCTTTTCATAGTCTTTGATTAACTATTATTTTTCTCCTACTGTCTTTCAGGTCCTCGAATTTTACATCCCATCTCTTTTTTGGCAATAGGCCCTTCATTTTCTCTGCCCACTCAATCGCCATAACGTTGGTTTTATTGTCTATGGTTTCCGCAAGTCCTAAACTTTCGATGTCTTTTGCGCTTTCAATCCGATACAAATCAACATGATAAAAAAAACTTGGTTTGGCTTTATATGATCTTACAATAATAAACGTGGGGGATATAATTCTCCTTTTAATCCCCAAGCCTTTTGCTAAGCCCTGCACAAATGTAGTCTTACCGCTGCCCAGTTCTCCATAGAGCGCGATAATTTCACCACTTTTTAAATTTTTTGCGAAATTTTCTCCTAGTCTTCGCGTTTCCTCAAGACTTTCCGTTATAAAAACTTTCCCATCTTTTTTATACGTTTTCATTGCTGTTTTGGCTTTTTCTATATATACGAAAAGCTAGTATAGCACAGAGGATGATAAAGACAAGACCGGTAACGACAAGAATCTTTGAGACATTATTTTCCTTACTGTTTAAGCTCTTCGTCTCTTTTGATTTGGTATCGCTTTTAGCAGAAGACGTGGTCACCCCAGCTACTGTAGCTTCTCCAAGAATTGACGTAGGCATGTTTTGTGCTGCAATTAACTGCCTGCTGTTTTCCCCATCCAACTTCTGAGTGGATGGGATAGTTTTTATATTGCTATCGATGGGAGAGGATTGCGGCGTTGGTTTATAAGTTGGTGTTGATTTTTTAGTTGGAACTGATGTGGAAGTTGGTATTTGCGTAGGGGTTGGAGTTGAGATGGGAACAGGAGTTGATAAGTTATTCGAAGAACCTTTTGTAGGAGAATCAAAAATAACCCAATTGCTTGCGCCATCTGTTTGTCTTCCGTATGATTTATTAACTCCTGGACCTGTATTATAAGGATAACTATCTTCTAAAGACGAGCTATTTAACAATCTAATTGTATCTGAACTTATTCTATTTAAGTTAAACAGTCTGCTCTCAAAAATCTTAAATTCTAAGGAACCGATTGTTGTACCCATCGGTATGGTATATTTTTCTGAGCCACCGCTATCATCAATAAACCAACCACTAATATCAATACTTCCTGTGCCTTTGTTATAAAGCTCTACCCATTGATCAGCATCTGGATCAACCAAAAACTCATTTATTACAACATCGCCTGCGGAAACTGGGGTTGAAGAAAAAAAGAAGAATCCGAGGAATATAAAAACTAGCAAAAAAAATTTCATTAAGGGAATATGTGCAAATAATAAGTTTGTATTCCATCACTCTGATCAACCCTGGCAAATAAAAGTTGTCCTCCGCCACAGGCAATGCTTCCGCGGAATAGCTCTCCATCTTTTACTGCATGAACGGCTGATGATGAATTTGAATACATATCAACACCAGTATGAGGTCCTCCTCCATACCAGCCAGTTCTTGCCCAATACGTCATCCCATAGCCTTGTTCTATATAAATTGGGTCTGAGATTGGCCAGCTCCATGATCCGCCGAAAGAAAAAGAACCATCCGGAGAATTTTCAAAAGTTACGCTCTTACTTGATAGATACTGACTTGGATCCTGTATGGTTCCATTCTTGTGCACCTCGAAATGAAGATGAGTACCCGATGAGCAGGCAGATCTACCGCTAATCATTCTTCCTACCGTGTCGCCTTCCTTAATCTTACCGACATCGACAACATTTCCTAAGCCTGCTCCAATTTGCGTAATTGCTCTCTGTTCTGCCAATGCTGCCGCAAGTTTTTGCTGATAAACAGATTCGCTGTTTTGGGTAACAGCAAGCAATGCCTGTTTGTTTTTCTTTTCCTGATCAAGTTCTGCGGTATAAGCTTCAAGCTTTGCCTTGAGGGCCTCTATTTGACGCTTTTTATCCTCGAAAATCGATTTTTGATTGGCGTAGTCATTCTTTGCCTGAGTCGTATCATAAACAAGTCTCTTATCATGTTCTTGCGCTATCTTTAAGTAGTTAAGTCTTGAGAAAAAATTAGAAACATTACTAGAGGACAGGAGTACATGAAAGGGCTGCACAGTGCCTACTTCGTAGGTCGCAACAATTCTATTCATAAGCACTCCTGTTAGCTTTACCAAGGAATCCTGAAGATTTGAAATTTTTTTGTTTGTCGTATCTATATCGAGAGTAATATCTATTATCTGCTGTTTGGTCGAATTTATTCTAAGCTGGGTCAGTTTTATTTGATTATCCATTACTGCGATTTGGGAGGAGAGAGTCTTCTCTTGCTTTTGGAGATCGAAGACTTTGCTTTGTAAATCATTGATTTGATTTTGTAAGTCTTTTACAGCTTGTGAATTATCCTGTGCAGGCGTTGGCGTGGGCGTAGTAGTTTGGGAAACCGCAATGTTTAAAAACTGGAAACTAAGAAAAAAAACTGAAAATATAAATACAAAGATTGGGATTTTTTTTCTTCCAATTACCATAAGCCATATTATCTAAGATATCTAAGTACTGCCACAAAGCTAGAAAATGCGCCAAATATTACCGCCAGAATTAACTCTGCCCCCAATACCCCAAGGAGAAAAACTGGATTAACGGGAAGAACCGGAATCCCTCGAAGAAATGTAGATAGAAATGGAGTTGCATACCAAAGAATCAGCAAAGCAAGAGAAAATCCTATGACTGCTCCAACCGTACCATAAATTGCTCCCTCAAATATAAAAGGCCAGCGAATATACCAGTTTGTAGCGCCGATTAGTCTCATGATTTCTATATCTTCCTTTTTCTGTGATATTTTGATTCCGATGATAGTCACCACAATAAAAATAGAAATCAAAGAAAGAACAACGATAAGCCCTATTCCTATTTTTCTTAAAGCGCTCGTCCAGGAAACAAGAGTTGAAACAATATCTTTTTGATAGATAACTTCTGAGATTTCAGATGAGGCTTTAAGCATCTCGGAAATACTGGCTAAATCCTCTATCTTAATTGTAGATATCTCTAAAGATGCCGGTAGAATATCGGCAGTAACTAGATCCAAAAGTAAAGGATCGTTTTTATTTTGTTCTTTATAGATTTTCAGAGCCTCTTGTTTTGAAACAAACTTAATCGAGGCAACCTTACCGGTATCTTTTAACCCGCTCTCCAATGCATTTATATTAGTTTGCTTTACTTCATTTCGGAAAAACGCTGTCACCTGAGGTTTTGATTCAAAATAATTTATGATTTTCGATGAACCGGTAAGAAGAAACGTAAAAAATGAAACTGCAAGGAAGGTAAGCATCATTACCAAAACAGCAGCCATTGCTTGATATGGAGAACGTCTAATATTATGCCAGGTTATTGTTAGAAACTTCATAGTTCGAATTCCTCACTATGATACTGAGCGATAGTCGAATGTATCATTTTTTTTCCTCTGTCTTTCTTTGCCCCTCCGACTTGTCCGTCATGGGTTTAACGTCATCGGAAGCTTTTAGCGAAGAATGATCTTCTTTTTTTCCTGCTTTACCTCCTTGAGCGTGAGGCGAGTCATCAGGCAGACCCTTGTCATCACGCATCAATCGACCTTTCTCAAGACGAATAACTCTTTTTGCAAGCTTCTTTACAATGTCAATGTTGTGCGTTGCCATAACAACGGTCGTTCCTCTTTCGTTAATATCAGAGAGAAGATTAACGATATCCCAGGAAGTTGCCATATCCAAATTACCCGTAGGTTCATCTGCTAAAAGTATTTCGGGAGACAGAGTAAGAGCCCTTGCTATTGCAGTTCTCTGCAACTCTCCCCCTGAAAGCTGTATTGGAAACTTATCTTTGTGATCTAACATTCCGACTTTAACAAGAACTTCTTCAACTTTCTTTTTTACTTCTTCAGGCTTGACACCGGCTACTTCAAGAGGAAGAGAAACATTTTCAAAAATAGTTCTATCCAGCAGCAATTTTAAATCTTGAAAGACAACTCCTATCTTTTTTCTAAGATGGGAGACTTTATGATTCGGAAGTTTTACTACATCCCAATCATTTACAATAATTGTCCCCTCTGTCGGAAGCATTTCCCTAGTTAATAGTCTGAATATCGTCGTTTTTCCGCTCCCGGTTGGTCCGATCAAAAACACGAATTCCTTTTTATCGATAGCAAGAGTTATATCCGAAAGCGCTAAAACACCTGTTGCAAATTTTTTGGAAACCTTATCAAGTTTTATCATAAATTAATTTAAATAAAATCTTTACCTAGGGGTTAGGGGACTACTCTAAAACTTCAATTTTCCCAACATCCATGAGCCACCCTGCATGCTGCGCCTTCTGAGTCTGCCCCCAAACTTTAATTTTCTTATCTATGAATTTTGATAAATCAACTATAGATGACGTAAGATAGACATTTTGACTGTCTCCTCCGGGCCTAACGAGATGGTATGCGCCCTCTCCGTCAGTTCCGCCTGTTTTTAAAACCCCCTCTGTAATATCTTTAAAAGTAGTTGTATCATTTGATCCTGCAACTGTTCCTTTTGGAGCCGAAGAAGAACTGCTACGACCTGTAATGCCTCCAAGACCTACCTTTTGTCTTGACAATAAATATCCACTTCCAATGCCTACGAGAAGAACTATACCAAGGATAATCAGAAGTCTTGATGTTATAAGAGGATTTGCGCTTTTGTCAAAGCTATGTACTATTTGCTCCTCACCTGATGCAGGTTTTTCTTCTTCCATTTTAAATTTTACCTCTTGTTAAAGTAAAGCATATTTTCGTCTATTTGGCAAATCTTAAAGCTTCCTAAGTTCTTCATCTATAAATCCATCGATCTCTCCGTCAAGAACTGCATCCGTGTTGGAAGTTTCAAAACCTGTACGCAGATCTTTTACCATATGGTATGGGTGCAATACGTAAGAACGGATTTGATTCCCCCAGCCCGGCGTTTTGTAACCTCCTTTTATTTCTTGTTCCTCCTTTTTTCGCTCCTCTTGCCTTAGGACCCAAAGTTTGGCACGAAGCATTTTGAGGGCATACTCGCGATTCTGTGCTTGGTAGCGCTGAGCCTGAGCTGTTACGATAATACCAGTGGGCTTATGTTTAAGTCTTACAGCAGTTGAGACTTTTTGCACATTCTGTCCTCCATGACTACTGGCTCTATAAAATTCCCAATCAAGATCATCCTCTTTGATAGGGACTTCACTATCATCGCCGATGT
>JAMCYD010000001.1 GCA_023473785.1 Patescibacteria group bacterium | reverse complement strand
GCCTCTTGATAGCCCGGCAGTGGATTCATAATTTCCTTGGGATGAACTATAGTATCTCCTACTTTTACAAGAGACAAATCTTTTATATTTGTGGCAATGAAACCAACCTCGCCTGCTTGTAAATTTGGTATATAATCTGGTTTGGGATTTAAGAAACCAACTTGTAAGACTTGTCCTTTTGCTTTCGTTGCCATAAATAAGACTTCGTCTCCAGCCTTTATAGATCCTCCAAAAAGCCTAATTGTAGCAATTACTCCCTTGTAGGGATCGAGACTTGAGTCAAAGACAAGAGCTGAAAGTTTATCTGCGATTTTTTGAGGAGGTGGTATCTTTTCAATAATTTCCGAAAGCAATTTTTCAACATTTTCTCCCGTCTTGGCAGAGACTTTTATAATTTCATTTTCCTTGAATCCTAAATCCATTAGTTCCTGGGTTGTTTTTAAAACGTCTGCTTGCGGCATATCAATTTTGTTGATAACAGGAATAAGTGTCAGCTTGGCATTAATCGCCAGGTTAAAATTGGAAAGAGTTTGAGCTTGAACTCCCTGTGTTGCATCAACTATTAATAGCGCTCCCTCAACAGATGCCAGGGATCTTGAGACCTCGTAGGAAAAATCAACATGACCCGGAGTATCAAGAAGATTTAACTGACACCCCTTATAATTTAATCTTATCGCCTTAAGTTTTATAGTTATCCCGTGCTCTCTCTCAAGCTCAAGACTATCTAATATTTGCTCCTGGTGTTTTTCTCCGATGGCACCGCATATCTCCATAATGCGGTCTGCCAATGTCGATTTACCATGATCAATATGAGCCACGATCGCAAAATTCCTAATATTATTTTGTTCCATAATGGGAAAATTATAACAGAGATCGAGGATTATATCATTCCAATTAGCCTATCTACTCTTTTAATTCTTTGCTCAATCGAACCGCTAAGTAATTCATATGGAATTCTTGTTTCTTTGAAAAATTCCAAGAATGCTTTATGAAAAGCTTGTCTTGTATTTTCATCTTCTTGCCTAACTTCATCTTTTTCGTACTTAACATCGACAGGATTTAGAAGCAAGAACTTAGTATAGGTTGGAATCCAAAATTTAACTTTTTCCAATAACTCCTTGGCTCCCTTTCTATCTCCTGTTGATCTTACATAAACAACAGCATCTATAACAGACCTATCACAAATAATTACTCTCGCACCTGAGTTGTGAGCTTCTTGTTCTCTCGCAAGCACAGCGGATTGCACTTGTCCTTGAATTTCCTTTGCAAATCTTTCTGTAATATGAGGATTTTCCTTGAAAAAATCTCTTGCTGCTTCATGGACAAATACTATAGAGCGATTCCCACTCATCTTCTTTTTATATTCCCAAAGAAGAGTAGTTTTTCCTGTCGAGCTTGTCCCAACAAAGGCAATTTTTATTATTTTATCCTTGTTCATAATGGGGAAATTATATCAGGATTCTTTGCAAATTACTCAATCTATGACTTCTTCTATGTCATGGTTTCTTGTAGTAATTAAGCTAGTGTAAGCCTTGAGACAGATATGAAGTCGCCATCCTTTGAACACCTCGAGTTTTTACGTGATAAGCTGCTATAGATTCCATTGCTCCTTCAGTATCCTCAAATATATTTGTAGCTAGAAGATGCTCTCTTCCGTCCTGTAAAGAGTTAGTTACTACATTTCCATTTGGTCTCACTATAATGCAATATCCACCAACCTCACTCGTCGATAAACCCGTAACGTTAATTCTCCCCTGGAATCTATCAACAGCTTGTTGAACTAATTGATCAAAATCTTGACCTGTAACTCCCCTTGCTCTCCATATGGGACTTTCCTGCTGTGCGCCAAAAGCAGTTGCTTGATATAACTTCCAAGTACCGGGATTAGAAACGCGGTCTCCAAATCCCTGAGCCAGCAAAACTTCCCCTATATCACGTATATCTGAAAAATTTGCTGCGGATACAACTGTACCAACTTTTAAAGGCAGCTCCGGGTGCTCTCGACTAAGACGTGCTATCCAGTCAACAGCAACTTGATAATGATCTCTGCCTCTGGATTTTCTGTTAATTTCCTCAGTTGAGCCATCAAGAGGAATCGAAAGAGAAGAAAGGTGAGGCTTTACCGTTGAGAAATGTTCTCCCAAAAAGACTGCGTTGGTTAGTAAGTTGATATTTAGACCAACCTCTTCATGTGCTTCTTCAATGAATCCATCAATACCGGGGATCATCAAAGGCTCTCCTCCGGTTAGAGCAATACTCTCTAGACCGTAACTGGCTTTTAGCTTTCCAAGCATTGCTAGCCAGTCGGAAAATTCATGTTCTTGACGCATATCAGGAGGAGTGCCCCAACAAGTTGGACAATGCAAATTACATTCTCCTGAGATTTCTAGATCTACCATCGGTACAATAGTACCTTCCTGGTATTCCATTGCGGGCGTTCCGCTGTTCGATCCTTCAATAGCATTTTTCATAGAAAGAATTATATCATCAAGCTATCTTAAATCAAGAGTTTTTCCCCCATAGGCAATATTTTTGGGCTGTATTAGGACTTGTCTTTTTCCTATCTTAATATATCCAGCATTAATTCCTGAAAATCCTTCTTTTTCTACAACACCTAAGGTCTTATCTACATCTTCTTTATCAACAAAGAGCGCGTAATCCATTCCCATATTAAAAGTTTGATACATCTCGTAATCCGAGAGTCTTAATTTTTTCTGGATAAAATTACAGATCCCAGGAGGCTCTATGATCTCTTCAATTACGTATATAAAATTTCTTTCCGATCTCATTATCTTGCGAAGTCCGTGCCCTGTTATATTTGAAATGTAATGAAGTCTTATTCCTGAATCTAAAATCCGATTGATTAATTTTGCATAAATATTGGATTTTCTCAAGGCCTCATCGCCGAAGAGCTTTCCGTTTTTAAGTTTTGTGGAGTAACCTTTTGGAAGTCTTTTTTCCAGTGCGCGAACCAAAGAAATTCCATTGGAATTAATGCCATTACTTTTAAGAAGAACGATTCTATCACCTGTTTTTAAATTCGTATCTATCAATAATCTTTTTCTATTTTTTATAATTCCAACAGCTGCTCCGCCTAAATCAACTGTTCCATTTTTTATAATCCCATTTAAAGTGGCTGTTTCTCCTCCGCCCCAGGAAACACCTGCAATATCACAGGCTTTTTTCCAGCCGAGGATTAAGCTATCAATTCTTTTTTTGTTTTCCAACCAATTGTTATTAGGAATTGCCCAATATGCATTTAAGACAAGCGGACTTGCGCCAACAGAAACGAGATCATTGATTATGGTTGCTACCGTATCGTGAGCAATTGATTGATAATATTTTTCTCCTGCATCTATCTTGTCTGCAATTAAATTTTTTGTACCAAGTCCTTCGACAGCAAAAGCCATGTAAATATCGCCTTGTTGCCAGACATAAGCTGACTCACCTCTGGTTTCCGAAACCTCCTTAAATCCTTTCTTTGTGAGATTAATTGTTGTGGATTTTGCAAATTTCTGCGCAAGTTTTTTAACGGGGTCTTTTATATTATCGTAGTCATCGCCAACTTGGCTGTAGGTTAGTTTTCTATTCATCACACCTTAAAACTTGTTCCGTCGATGGCTTCTTCGCTTCTCCTAAGTATTTCTCTCCAGTTGCCAATTTTTCTAAATATCAGAAGAAAAGTTGAGGCTTCTTTCACATCAAAAAGCCAGGTTAGAAAAAGATAAAGAGAGAGTCCCAGGAAACTTGATACTCCTGTTAAAAGGATCAGATTTATGGTCTTGGTTGTATCAAAAACTAACTTATCCAAAAGTTTTATCGGGACATAAAGAGCAAGACCGGTAAAAATTGTGGCAAGAGAAATTTTTGCAATTGAAAAAAGCAATGTGGATTTTCTAAAACCTCCTATTTTTCTATCAAGTAGGAAAAAAGAAATTAATAGATTAGCAATACTTGCGATTGAAAAAGCAATTGCCAGACTTTCTACTCCCAGATGATTTACAAAAATAAATAGCGCTCCAAGACCAATCATAAGTATTGTCGTTGCTGTCCCAACGATAAGAGGAATTTTGGTGTCATGAAGTGCATAAAAACCTCGAGAGACTAAATAGGTAAGAGACTGGGCAAAAATAGACAGGCTAAAAAAGGCAAGGGTTCTTCCGGTTAGAACTGTTGCTCCCCAATCGAATTGAGCTGCTCCATAGATAAGTCGCACGATTGGAATACGAAGGACAAAAAAAAGGACAGATATTGGAAGCACCAGATAAAGCATCTGATTAAAACTCGTAATAAAAGTTGTTTTGAAATCTTCTAATTTATCTTTTTCCCTTGATAAGACTGGAAAAGCAGCCTGAGCTATTGCCTGACCGAAAAGAACAACGGGCGCAAAAGCGAGTGTCTGGGCATAATCGAAAATTACATAATTTCTGCCGGGAAATGGCAAGAAAGAAACTAAGGTAACAGTTATTACGGTACCTAGCTGAAAGATTGCAATTGATAGGGTTCTCGGCCACATAAGTTTTACTACTTGAATAATTCCGCTTTCCTTGATGGAGAAAGATGGCTTAAAAGCAAATTTGACATCTTTTATTAGCGGCAACTGAATAACAACAAAAATAAATGCTCCAAGTATTACCCCGTAAGCTGCTGAGAAAATTCCAGCCAGTGGGTAAAAAATTATAATGGAGATAATCATTCCAAGATTATAAAGCGCTGCAGCGATTCCTGGAATAAAAAAATGATTGTACGATTGAAGAACAGCCGAAAAAAAGCTGCCGACAATAAAAAACAATTCACCAATGATAATTATTCTCATAAGAGTGGCCATCATTGTTATTTGTTCACTTGAGAAGCCCGGAGCCATCATCTTTGAAAAAACACCTGCAAAAATAAAAAGTATAACTGCAAGTATCGAAAAAGAGATTAACCCCAGAACAAGAAGAGTAGATGCAACCCTATGCGCTTCCTCGTATTTTTGTTTCCCTAAATAATCGGAAAAGACCGGAATAAATGCAGAGGAAAGAGCTCCTGCAATAACAAGTTGGAATAAAAAATCTGGAAGCCTTGATGATGCAAGATATACTCCCAATATGTCTGACGCCCCAAAGATTGCAACCAAAAGTCTTTGTCTGACAAGTCCTAGCACCTGAGAAAGAAGGATGGTCGCCATGATAATAAAAGCAGCAGTTAAAATGTTGGTCTGGCGAGAAACTAGAATACTGAGGCCTTTCCTAAGAAAGTTATTTGTCATATTATATTCATTGTTTTTTACAGTATAACATGGTAAAATCTACCTATGCCAGTAACAAAATCAGCTCAGAAAAAATTAAGGAAAGATAAAAAAAGAAAAGAAAGCAATAGAGAGTTAAAAGATCTTTTAAGGACTTCTATCAAAAAAGCGATAAAAAATCCAAGTGAGAAATTTATCACTGAAGTAGTAAAATTAGCAGATAAAGCCGCCAAAAAAAATATTATCCACAAGAATAAAGCGGCAAGGATAAAATCAAAAATCGCAAAATTAATCAGCAAAAAGACCGTCAAAACGAAGAAGACTTCCTCAGCTAAAAAATCCTCATAATTTTTTTGACAAAAGCTAAAAAAATCCCTAGACTAAAAGTGCGATGAAAAAAGGAAACCCATCTATAAATTTATTGGGAGGAGAAAATGTAGATTTCTTTGATAAATTTATAAACTGGGCATTAACGATAGGACGGCTCGTTGTAATAATTACAGAACTTATTGCACTATCCGCTTTTTTATATAGGTTTTCTCTTGATAGGGAACTAATTGATCTTCATTCAAAAATTAAACAAGAACAGACTATTGTAGGATATCTTAAGAATCGCGAGGATACTTATCGAAATTTTCAAGACAGGCTTGATATAGCATCCAATTTTTCAAATCTTGGAGAAAAAAAAATAAAAATCTTAAAAGATATTATCTCTTTTGCCCCTGCGGGAGTGACTTTTCAGAGTTTCCTTATTTCTGAAAACAGAATTAGCATAGGCGCAAATGTTCAATTCGTTTCCTCTTTGGGTAATTTTGTAAATCTATTAAAAAATTATCCTGGCATTAAAAGTGTCAGCATAGACAAGATAGAAAATAAATTATCAAATAGTCTTATCAATGTCGGTATCACGGCTACTCTTTCACAAACGAAAGATTCTTATGGCAAAAACAACTAATATAGGTAACATTTTTAGGAGTATCAAGAATAGTAAATACTTGGAGCTTTTCCCTGATTTCAGAAAGGAGAAAGCCCAAAGATCTGCAAGTCTTTTTCTCTCTCTCATAGCACTTTCCTTTCTGGGATTATTCGCAATTAACCCAACTCTTTCAACAATTGCAAAACTCAGAAAGGAGTTAGCCGACAATAAATTTGTTGATCAAAAATTGCAAGAAAAAATTAATAATCTATCGGCTCTTCAGCAAAAATATAGCCTTATGCAAACTGACGTACCGGTTGTGCTTGATAGCATTCCCCAAGATCCCGAAGTGCCTCTTCTCTTAGGACAGATACAGTCGATTGCTAAGAATTCCAACGTTACATTTAACAATCTACAAAGTTTTCAAGTAGAAGCTGTAAGCTCCTCAACCAACCAAAACAAATATTCTTCTTTTTCCTTTTCTGCCTCCCTGCAGGGAAGCTATAACGATCTGATAAAGTTTTTATCAACTCTTGTGAATATGCAAAGAGTAATCTCCATAGAAACGATTTCTATAAATAAAAAGGGCGATCAAGCTGGAGTTCTACAAATTGATATTTTAGGAAAGGCTTATTTTAAAAAATAAAACATGAAGCAGAAAGATATTCTTTTTCTATTAGCATCCACTGTTATAGTAGTCCTTCTTTGGATTATTTTTAGCGTGTATCACAACTTAGCGGTGAATACCATATCAACATCGACAACAATGCAAATTATTCCAATAAATCCTGATTTTGATACAAAAACTATTGAGAATCTTAAGAAAAGAGAAAAAATATTACCAATCTACGAAATAAAAAATACGGCAGGGAGCGAAAGCGCAACCACTGCTGTCCCAGAGACTACGCGACCAATAATAAGAACTGATATATTGCCATGAATAATACCGTCTGGAATAAACGCATTCCAACAATTTTAGGACTATTTATAATAGTAATCGGGATAGGACTGACCACATTTCTTGTAGAAAAAGGGGCAATTTTTACAAGTCTTGCTGGACCTTCAAACTCCCCTAAAAATGTGAGAATTACCAATATTCAAGACACCTCATTCACCGTATCCTTTACAACAGACGCCAATGTACTTGGTTCTGTGAATTTTGGCAAAGATAAAAATTTAGGATCTAGCGCGCTGGATGATAGAGATAGACAAAAGAACTCCCTCTCTCCCCATACAGTTCATAGCATAACAGTAAAAAATTTAACTCCCCAAACTTCTTATTATTTCTCAATTACGTCAGGGCAGGAGACATTTCTACAAAATGAGATCCCTTTTACTGTAAAAACTGGACCAAATATTAAGCTTCCACCCATATCTCAAGGAAAAATTGTCGGCAAAGTCTTATTATCCAGCGGAAACCCTTCCAAAGAAACCATAGTTTATCTTACGTCAGAAAATGCGCAGATTATATCTGCTCTTACAAAAGAAGATGGAAGCTATGAAATTCCTTTGAACTTTCTTAGAACCAAAGATCTATCCTCTTATCTTAGCTTACAGAGTAGTTCTGTAATTAAAATGCTTGCTGTTTCAGGAAATCTTTCATCTAATGTGCAACTTTCAGTTGGACAAACAAGCTCTGTGCCGCCAATAATCTTGTCCAATGACTACGACTTCACAATAATCCCTCAACCCTTGGCTTCGGAATCTGCTAAGATTTTTTCCTCTCTTCCCATTCCCTCTTCAGTTCCGACTGGAAAAAACTTGGAGATTTTAGCATCCCAAAAAAACCAAGGTTTTTCTGATCAGCAGCCAAAATTCTCAGGAATTGCCCTTCCCAACAGTAGTGTTTCGATAACTATTCATTCCCCCGAAAATATACAAACTCAAGTAACCACAGATAAGTTGGGTAATTGGACTTATCGTCCGCCCACACCTCTTTCTCCTGGGGCACATACCATATCTGTAGTTGCAAAAGATGTATCTGGAATTCTGCGGACAATAACCCAGTCTTTTGTTATCTATGCCTCAGGAACGCAAGTTACGGAATCAGCAACGCCATCGGCCACTCCAGTCGTATCTCCTTTACCAACACTAACTGTTACCCTGACTCCTACCCTGACTCCTATTCTAACGCCTACTCCAACAATTGCTCCGACAATACCCCCTATCAGCAGTATCTCCCCAACCATATTGCCAAAAAAAACAGCTCCTCCGGGCAATCCTAATATTGTCAGTATTGGGATAACAGGCATTGTAATCACTGCTTTTGGCATATTTCTCTTTCTTCTCACTCGCGGTGGCATCTTATCTTTATGAAAATAGGAATTATTGGAGCAGGCTTCACAGGACTCTCCGCGGCTTATGATTTAGTAAAAAATGGGCACGAAGTTTCGGTTTTTGAAAAAGATTCAAAACCGGGTGGACTTGCAATCGGCTATAAAGAACCTGGCTGGGAATGGACTTTGGAAAAACACTACCATCACTGGTTTACAAATGACAGGAACATCTTAAATCTTGCAAAAGAAATAAACTATAAAGTTTTAATAAATCGTCCAAAAACATCTGTCTATGTTGATGGCAATTTGTATCAACTTGATTCTCCTAGAAGCGTTATTTTATTCCCCCGTCTTTCTGTTTTTGATCGATTTAGAATGGCGGGAGTTATTGGTATTTTGCGCTATTTTCCTTTCTGGAAATTACTTGAAGGAATAAAGACAGAAGAGTTTTTATCAAAAACTATGGGAGAGAAAGCATATGAAAAAATTTGGGAGCCGCAGCTTAAAAATAAATTTGGGGATTTTACAAAAGACATCGCGCTTTCCTGGTTTTGGGCAAGAATTAAAAAAAGAACACCATCCCTAGTGTATCCTCAAGGCGGTTTTCTTGCTTTTGCACAAACACTTGTCGCCAAAATTGAAAAAGCAGGAGGAAAACTTTACTTTAATACAGAAGTAAAAGAAATAATTTGCGACAAAGAAATGGCTGAGATAAAATTTCAAGAAAGCCTAAAGACTAAGACCAAAAATGAAAAGTTTGACAAGGTGATTGTAACCTTACCATCGTTCTTTTTTATCAAAATCGCACCAAGCCTACCGGAAGATTACAAAAGAGAGCTACTGACACTAAAGGGCCTTGGTGCCATTAATTTAGTTTTAAGACTAAAGGAAAAGTTTCTTAAGGATGGAACTTACTGGCTTAGTGTCTGCGATAAAAAATCACCCATTATGGCAATCGTTGAACACACGAATTTTATAGACAACAAACACTATAATAATGAACATATCGTATATCTGGGAAATTATTTGCCTTCCGATCATCCTTATATGAAAATTACTGCTGATGAGCTTTTGAAAATTTATGATCCTTATTTACGAAAAATAAATAGAAATTATAAATCATCAATTATAAATTTTAAATTATTTCAAGTTCCTTTTGCTCAACCAATTATTCCCGTGAATTATTCTAAAATTGTTCCGCCTTTTCAAACACCCCTTCCAAATGTTTATCTTGCCAATATTCAGCAGGTTTATCCTTGGGATCGGGGAACAAATTATGCAGTGGAGCTCGGACAAAAAGTAGCAAGGCTTATTGATGAATAAAAAATATATTAAATTTCTCAGGAATAATTTTGTTGAAATTTTTTTTGCAACATTTTCTCTCTTGTTCAGCTCTTGGCTAATGTTCTCTACGTTTTCTTATAAAGCCGGGTCAATGTTAATTGCAACCAAAGCTTGGAGTGATTTTGCAAGTACGATACCCTTAATCCGTTCTTTTTCATTTGGAAATAATTTCCCCCCCCAGTATCCTATTTTTCCGGGCCTTCCAATACATTACCATTTCTTATTTTATTTAATGGTAGGATTTCTAGAAAAACTAGGGCTTAGGATCAATCTTGCTTTAAACATTTTATCTATATTAGGTTTTTTTGGGCTACTATTAATAGTTTATTATTTTGCAAAAAATATCTTTGTTTCAAGAAGTGTAGGGATCTTAACTGTTATTTTATTTCTTTTTAATGGATCGCTCAGCTTTGTTTACTTTTTCAAAAATCATCCTTTGTCAAAGAATATTATTTATGAAATTTTTTCCAATCAAAAATTTTCCTCATTCGGACCGTATGATAATGGAATCGTCTCTGCGTTTTGGAATTTAAACATCTACACAAATCAACGACACTTAGCGCCGGCTTTTGCAATCTCTCTACTCATAATTTTTTTATTTATAAATCCTGTTTTAAAAAGGGAAAATCCAAGTCTGAAATTGTCAATATTGCTTGGAATAATTTTAGGATTTTATTTTTATTTTCACCTAGCAGTTTTTCTGATGACTGTTGTTATTTTAATAATTCTTGCCTTATTATTTCCAAAAGTAATTAAGTCTTTATTGTTAATTTTGTCTATAGGAGCAGTTATTGCGCTGCCTCAATATAAATATCTTGAGTCTGGCGGATCAACTTTTAAACCTTTTTTCTCTCCAGGATATCTTGCATCTTTTAATTTAACTATTATCTCTTTTGTAAATTACTGGATTCAAAATCTTGGACTTCACATAATTTTAATTCCACTTGGTTTTATCTTTGCTCCAAAAAATGCCAAGAAAATTTTGATCGCATTTTTTTCTCTTTTTATTATTGGCAACACAATGCAATTTTCACCCGAAATGGCTGCAAATCATAAATTTTTTAACTATTTTATGATAATCGGAGTCATGTTTTCTTCTTACTCTCTAGTTAAGCTTTGGAATAAAAAAAACTTACTAAAGCCAATAGCTGTTATTTTATTTTTCTTCTTAATACTTTCAGGAATTATTGATTTTTTTCCAGTATATAATGATTCCAAGATAGCTCTTCCTGACTATCCGATAAATCAAGACGTAAAATGGATTATGCAAAATACTCCACCTAGCTCTGTTTTTCTTAACATTCAATATCTTTATACTCCAGCATCTTTAGCGGGTAGAAAAATTTTTCTTGGCTGGCCATACTTTCCCTGGTCTGCAGGCTATGATACATTGACAAGAGACAATTTGAGAAAAAACTTGCTTAATTCTAATAACGTTGATCTTTTTTGTAAAAAAATTTCCAGATATAATATCAACTATGTAGAAATTAATCTGCCAAGCGACTCCACTGATTTCTCAATAAATAGGCCCTTCTTCGAGGAAAATTTTGATAAGATGTATAAAAACAATCAGGGGCAATATATAATATATAGTATTAAAAAAAGATGCATTAATATCAGACTTTAGATGAATACCAATATGACGAACCTGCAGGATATTTTTCAGTGGTGGTTAACTATTTTTATAATTGGAACTGTCTTTTTGCCACTCACTATAAACTTATTTTCAAGTTTTTTCGATAAAGGGTATGTCTTTTCAAAGATAATTGGTATTGCCATTATTTCTTACGCTACTTTTATTCTTGGGATTACACATATTGCTCCATTTACAAGATTCACTCTAATTTTTGTTTTAAGTCTATCTCTTTTGTTTAATTTGATTCTCAATTTAGCCAAAATTGATAATCGGTTAGTATTAAAAAATAAAATTCTAAAAAGCCTAAAAGAAAAATGGTTTCTTTTTGTTTTGGAAGAAATTCTTTTTATCCTAACTCTTCTGTTTTGGACATTTGTTAAGGCTCACCAACCAGATATTCACGGGCTTGAGAAATACATGGATTTTGGGTTTGTAAATTCCATATTAAGGTCGGACTATTTCCCGCCTCGCGATATGTGGTTCACCCCTTTTACAATTAATTATTACTACTTTGGTCATCTCACAACAGCTGTTTTAACAAAACTCTCAAGCATCCCCTCAAATATAACTTTCAATTTAATGATTGCAACTCTTTTCGCTTTTACTTTTACCACTTCTTTTTCGATTGGAGCAAACCTCATGCGTGAATTAAAAAAACAATCCCGCCATGGCGGGACAAAAATCAAAATCGCCCTTGCTGGATCCCTAACGGCGTTTTTGCTCACTTTTTCAGGAAATTTTCAGATTATTTATGCCTTTTTCAAAGGATATATAGGGGAAAACCCAGTTCCTTTTTGGCAGCTATCCTTCTCTCCATTTACATTTCCAAACTCATATTGGTACCCAAATGCTACCCGTTTTATCTATCATACTATTCATGAATTTCCAATTTATTCATTCGTGGTTTCCGATCTTCACGGGCATGTCCTAGATATACCTTTTGTCCTTCTAACAATTGCTGTTTTGTTTTCACTAATTTTCAAATATCAAATTTCAATTTCCAATCAAACTAAAAAACTTCAAATTTCAAACTTCAAATTTCAAATTTTATTAATAGGTTTTTTATTAGCAGTCATGTATATGACGAATCCTTGGGACGGGATTATTTATTTTCTATTGACCGCTCTGGTTTTTCTGTTTTTTTCACTCCAAAAAAGAATTTCAATTCTTGAATGGCTTTTTTATCTTATTGTCATCGGTGTTTTCTTCGCAATTTTTTCATTTCCATTTAATCACTATTTCAAGCCTTTTGTTTCCGGAATCGGAATAATATGTCCTCCTCAATTTCTTATCGATAAAGGGAAACTTGGTCCTTTTATTTTTGAACAAAATTCGTGCCAAAGATCGCCTATATGGCAATTGCTAACTCTATATGGCTTCTTCTATCTCTGGGTACTCGCATTCTTTGTCAATTTAAAGTTCAAAATTAAAAATTTATCAGTGTTTGATTTTTTTATTTTTTGCTTAATTATTCTTTCCACCTTACTCATATTTATCCCCGAATTCATTTATGCCAAGGATATTTATCCGACTTATTTCCGCGCCAATACAATGTTTAAGCTTGTCTATCAATCCTTCATTATGCTCTCCATATCTTCCGGCTATATCATCGTTCGGTTGCTTATAGATCTTAAATCATCAATCGTAAATCATAAATCTTACTGGAAATTGATAGCGCCTGGAATTGGCGCTATTGGATTGTTTTTGGTATTCACATATCCCTTTTTTGCGATCAGCTCTTATTACGGTAATCTTAAAACAAGCTATAACCTGGATGGAATAGTCTATCTTAAGAACCTCTATCCAACTGATTATCAAGCAATTTTATGGATCGATAAAAATATTAAAGGGCAGCCCGTGATTCTCGAAGCCCAGGGTGATTCCTATACTGACTTTGCAAGAATTTCTGCCAATACGGGCCTTCCAACTGTTTTGGGATGGACAGTTCATGAATGGCTGTGGAGAGGAACATATGACATACCTGCGCCACGAATTTCGCAAATACAAACTCTATACGAAACAACAAGTACCAGTATCGCTCAACAGCTGATCGATCAATATGGAATTACCTATGTGTTTATCGGTGATTTGGAATACCAAAAATATCCAAATCTTGCTGAGCAGAAATTTCAAGAGTTAGGAAAAGTTGTCTACCAAAACGGCAGGACCAAAATTTATAAAATTACTTCCCAGGCTCTTTAGGAATTGGGCACTTGCCTATCTTTATCTCGCAATCTACATACTTTTGAATTTCCGAAAAATTGTTATCACCAATCCTGGGAAGAAGAACCCATTGAAAACTGTAATTTTCTGAGGGAGCGGGATTTATTAGAAGCCCCGGTCTATCTGTCTCATCGCTTCCCGTATCCAAAACTGTGTTTTCAATCTTGGCATTTTTTAACTCCTGAGAAAGCCTTATGAAATCATCAAATTCATCCTCTTTGATATTAGTATCTATACTTCCCTTAGTAATGTCGTAAAGGCTTATTATTCTGGCTGGATTAATAATTGTCTGGACTGAAAATATTTTATCCTTAAATGCTTTAATAACTTTTTCCTGTCGTTGGCTTCTTGCAAAATCAGATCCTTCTTCTCCCTGGGCATGGCGCGACCTGACAAACATAAGAGCTGTCTTCCCATCCATGTGGGAAACTCCTTTGTCAAAATGAACATGTATATAACGACAGGGGAATGCCTCGAGCTGAGATGATGCTGTTGCTAGGTTTTTAAGATCCTCATCGCTATGTCCGCATGGATCTTCTTCTTTTCCGTCAATTGGATACTCATAATCATCAAAAGTTCTATCAACGTTAATATCAAGTCCCGAAACCTCATCAACGGCTTTAATAAAACCATTAAAATCAACCCGCACTCCATAATTAATAGGCTGATTGAGAATTTTTCCAACGACTGCCTGCGCAAGCACGAGCCCCCCGCCTGTTCTTTTTTCTTCTCCGGATGCATATGCACTGTTTATCTTAGCATTTAAGTCTGATATCCATAAATCTCTTGGGATAGATATCAATGTCACCTTTTTCTGGGAAGGAGAAACGCTTGCAAAAATTATTGTGTCCGTTAAATTAGGTCCTTCATGTGCCCCTCCCCCTATTCCAAGAAGAAGTATATTTATATGATCATCGCTTTTTTTAAGATTCACGTCGTGGTTAAAAACAAGCTGAAACAAAAACGGTGTTATTCTGGCAATTTTCAGAACTGCTTGCCCGACAAAAAAAAGAATTATTAAACTTAAAACAATTAGGGCAATCTTTTTTAATTTTTTTCTACTATGCATTCTTAATTATTTCTAAAAACTTGAGGGGATCTAGACTCGCACCGCCAACGAGGACGCCATCAATACTTGGCATTTGCATAAAACTCGCAACATTTTGACCTGTTACACTTCCGCCATAAAGGACATGCGTTATGTCGTATCTATCTTTTACTTTAATTGCAACGTTATTAGCGTTTTCTGGTGTATCAGGATTACCCGTACCAATTGCCGAAGGAGGCTCGTATGCGACGATCTTTATACCTTGGGGTACTGGTGTATTCTCATTCTGGATACAAAAAATAGGAGTAAGCCCAAAGTGGAGTGCCATAGCAACTTTTTTCTCAAGCATTTCGTCTGTCTCACCAAATTCTCTTCGTCTTTCAGAATGGCCAATAATCACGTAGTTGGCAAATTCCTTAATTTGCTTACCATTAACTGCGCCAGTATATGCTCCCTCAATAAAAGGGGAGATGTCCTGGGCAGCAAATTCAATAGCCAGTTTTAGGTTACCTGCGCAGTAACGAGCATGTTCAAGCGATGTAAATGGAGGAGCAACGATAATCCTTCTGTCCTCCAGTCCAATGCTTGCTTTATTAAGACCCTCGCTGAAATCATGAAGCCATGTCTCTGTCTCATCAATTGTTTTATTTGACTTCCAGTTAGCAACTAATAATTCAAGATTTCTCATATGGTAAAATGAAAACGTACGTCAATTATACGCTATGGATAAAGATTTTCTCAAGGACTTAAACGAAGAGCAGAAAAAAGCCGTTCTTCAGACAAATGGGCCGATGATTATTTTGGCAGGCGCAGGATCAGGGAAAACGCGGGTTCTTACTTATAAAGTCCTTTATCTAATAAATGCGCTGGGAGTTGATCCAGATAGTATTCTTATGGTTACCTTTACCAACAAAGCAGCCAATGAAATGAAGGAAAGAATTAAAATAAACAATCCTTCTCTACAGCCTTTTGTCTCTACGTTTCACTCTCTATGTGTAAGAATTCTTAGGATTGAAGGCAAGCATATTGGCATCTCGCAAAATTTCGTTATTTATGACGAAGGCGATCAGATCGATGCGATCAAAGAAGCGATGAAGCTACTTGATATCTCGACTCGGGATTTTAAACCTTCATCAATTCTAAATACTATTTCTGGGGCAAAAAATGAATTGATAGGCGAAAGCGAATATCCAAAGTATGCAAGAGGCCATTTCCAGGAAGTTGTTGCTAAGATTTATTTTCTTTACCAAAAAATTCTTAAGGAAAATAACGCTCTGGATTTTGATGATCTTATACTTAAAGCGATTTATCTTTTTGAATCAAATCATCAAATTCTTAAAAAATATCAAGATAAATTTCAGTATATCTTAGTCGATGAATATCAAGATACAAATCGCGCTCAATACATACTTACAAAAATGCTTGCAGGAGATTTAAGCATCAAAAAACAGAACATCTGCGTTGTGGGTGACTTTTCTCAAAGTATCTATAGCTGGAGAGGAGCTGATTTTCAAAATTTAATAAGATTTAAGGACGATTTTAAGAATACAAAAACATTTGCACTATCTCAAAATTATAGATCTACTCAAAAGATTTTAGATGCTGCATCTTCTGTTATTTCAAAAAACACCTCACATCCGGTATTAACACTTTGGACAGAAAATGGAAAAGGAGATGACGTAATGCTTTATGAGGCTTCAAATGAACATAACGAAGCAGAATTTATCGTAAATGGGATAACGGATATTAAATACCAAAATCCTAAGCTTAAATATTCAGATTTTGCAGTTCTTTATAGAACTAATGCCCAGTCAAGATCGATTGAGGAAGTCTTCCTGCATCTAGGAATTCCCTATACGCTTATTGGAGGAACGAGATTTTACGAAAGACGTGAAATCAAGGACATACTTGCATATCTTAAAATTCTCGCAAATCCAAAAGACATGATCTCTTTTAAGAGAATAGAAAAGCTGGGAAAGGGACGGCTTGGAAAATTTCAAGAATTTCAGGAAAAACTGCTTGAGTCAGGAAAAGTAGACAACCTTATGACACTTGAAATTCTTGACAGAGTAACCTCTGCCACTGATTATTTATCTTTATATGATGAAAAAGACGAAGAGGACAGAATGCGGCTTGAGAATATAAAAGAGCTGCGCTCTGTTGCTATTGAATTTCCAAATCTCACCCATTTTCTGGAAAATGTTGCTCTAGTTGAACAAGAATACCTTCCCGATCATCCCAATCCGCCGGCTGGCGGAGGCAAGAAAAAAGACGCGGTAAACCTAATGACCCTTCATGCAGCCAAGGGGCTAGAATTTCCTGTAGTCTTTATGGTCGGCATGGAAGAAGGTCTTTTCCCGCATTCAAGAAGCTTGATGGACAAAAGTCAACTTGAGGAAGAAAGAAGACTCTGTTATGTTGGCATGACCAGAGCACGGGAAAAACTTTTCTTAACTTACTCGCGAAAAAGATTGTTCTTTGGGCAGCGGACATCAAATGTCATTTCAAGATTTATTTTGGAGCTCCCGGAAAATATATTATCCAATAATTTGCACATTTTGGAAAAAGGTGAGGTGGAGTATTTATGAGCAACCATCCTTTACAATCCCTTGAATGGGGAGAATTTAGAAAAAAAACCGCAGTAAAAGTAATTCGGGAAGGCAACTTCCAAATGACAATTCATCAAATTCCCCATCTTCCCTGGAGCGTCGGATATATTCCCAAGGGAGATTTACCGAATAAAGAATTTATTAATAAACTTAGAAAAATAGGAAAAGAAAACAATTGTATTTTTATTCAGCTTGAACCAAATATATTAGCGACGAATAACAAACCAAGAATCACGAATTTAGGCCTTGTACCAGCAGCTCATCCTCTTTTTACCAAATATACTTTTGTGTTAGATCTGACAAAATCAGAAGACGAATTATTAAAAGCGATGCATCAAAAAACCAGATACAACATAAGGGTTTCAGAAAAACATGGGGTAAAAATAATTGAAGACAATTCCGATAAGGCTTTTAAGGAGTACCTAAAACTGACAGAGGAAACAACCAAAAGACAAAATTTCCATGCTCATACCCAGAAATATCATAAACTGATGTGGGAAACTTTAAGACCAAAGACTAACGACCAAAAACTAAAGACTGATAGTCTCATTGCGCATTTATTGCTGGCGAAATATAAAAATGAAACTCTTGCTGCTTGGATTTTGTTTGTTTATAAAGACACCCTTTATTACCCATATGGCGCGTCGAGCGAAAAACATCGGGAAACCATGGCATCAAATCTTATGATGTGGGAGGCAATAAAATTTGGCAAAAAACTTGGGCTTAAAAAATTTGATATGTGGGGGGCACTTGGTCCAAATCCTGATCCCAAAGATCCATGGTATGGTTTCCACAAATTCAAACAGGGCTACGGCGGGGACCTCGTTGAATTCGTAGGAAGCTACGATTTTGTAATTAACCCCTTTCTTTATAATCTCTACAGGCTCACCG
This sequence comes from Patescibacteria group bacterium, assembly GCA_023473785.1. Lineage (GTDB taxonomy): Bacteria > Patescibacteriota > Microgenomatia > Levybacterales > UBA12049 > JAMCYD01. Next base: position 30,313 of record JAMCYD010000001.1, on the reverse strand, counting down.
ACAAAATCCGCTGGTTCTTTCTAAGAACTAGATAACATACAATCTAATTTTGTCTTTATCATCATATTTTTTAAGCGGTAAGTTAATTTCATATCTATAACTTACAATTCTTGTACCTTTTTTGAGTTCCTTCTTAAATTTTGGTAAAAGTAAATTCAAAGCCTTTGGGACAAGATAAACTACAATAACCGTCGCCTCCGATAAATCTTCATGGAAAAAATTTTTCCTTCTAACATTTACTTTTTTTGATAAATTATTAAAAATAATTCTAATTTTTGCGATTAGAAAACGCAGCGGATCAATTTCTATCCCCACTGACTTTGCTCCATGCTCTCTTGAAGCAGTAATAATTAAAGTTCCATCACCGCATCCCAAATCATAGACAATATCTTTTTCGGAAATATTAGCAAGCTTACAGATTGCCCTAGCAGTTTTTTTATTTGTCCTCCACCAAGGCGCCCAGGGACTATCAGGCGGCCAAACCCAAGACAGGATTATAAATAAAACAATGATTAGTAGAAAAAGTATTAAGTTGAAGATAATAAAATTCATACTTAAGTATAACTAAAAATTGGCAATCACCTTCCCAATTATATCTTTTTCATCTATCCATCCAAATTTCCGACTGTCAATGCTTTCTTTCTTGTTGTCTCCTATTAAAAAATACTTGTTTCCTTTTTTCTTTTCAATACGCTTAATGTAAACTGCATTTTTGATTTTAAAAACAACAATATCTCCCGGTTTTACTTTCCCAAATTTTGAAACCAAAACCATATCTCCGGATTTTAAGAATGGGCTCATGCTGTTTTCTTCTATCCGGAATTTTAGAAGAGGGAGAAAACTGAAGATATTAAAACTCACTATTTTTATGTTTTTGCCGCTTGCGCTTTTTTAAACATTTCGGTAATTTCGTCAACAGCTTTTACCAGTTCTTCCGCAGACTTAATATCCACATTTTGCTTATTTTTAGAGCATGATTTTGCTGCTTGCCAAAAAACTTCATGGAGATTAGGAAATAATGAAATGTGTTCGGTTTTAAAGTAATCAGTCCAAAGTACAAGCAGTTCTTCCTTGCATTTTCTTGCATGTTCTTCTTTGGTTAGAACCATTCTGACAAATGCATTTCTATCCTGAATTGTCGGGTTGTCTTTTGGCAATTCATTTATTTTTTGAACCATTTTAAGTACTGTTGCGGCTGCAATTTGTGCTGGTTTTGGATCATAAATTCCGCAAGGCACATCACAATGAGCATAAGCTATTTGTGTCGGAAGTATCCTTGTAAAAATAGATAATATTTGCTTCATATAGCAATATAAGCTCTGTAAAATCGACCACCTACTATCTTTAACCCTTGCGCATGAAATCTAATCCTACTGCTACAACTATTACAATAACTCCTAGTAAAACATTAGCAAGTGATGGGATTAAGGCCGCAAGCAAAAAGCCAAGACCTAATCCAAACAAGCTGTGCATCAAGGTATGAGGAGCAAAACATGATTTGGTTTTCGCATTCATTTAATAATCACCTCCTTTTTACTTAGTGTTCTCTTTTATATTTAGACATATTTTTTAAAAATAAGCAATAAGAGAGTTTCTACATCACCTTCTACTCTACTTTATATCTAATTGGAAGTAAAATACAGACCCCTATAGAACCCCTTGACAAACGAGTTTTAACCATATACGCTAGATATACATGGCAGAAACAAGTTCACAAAATCCGCTCTCGCAGCTTGAAGGAACGCTTGATGAGTATTTTGGCAAGAAAGCTCCGGCACTTCCTCAAAACATAAAAGAGATTATCGTAAAAATCGCTCCTTATCTGGTAATCATTTCTTTAATCTTCACCATTCCCGCAATTTTGGTACTCTTTGGACTTGGAAGTCTTGCGACTATGCTTGCACCTTTAGGTGGTGCACGCTCTGTTGCAGGTGTTCCGACAATGTGGATAGGGATAATTCTGCTTATTCCCGCTGTCCTTCTTGAAATAATGGCAGTACCGGGACTTTTCTCAAAAAAAATTGCAGCTTGGAGATATATGTATTGGGCTCAGCTTATTTCTATTATCTCGAGTCTGGTACAACTATATATAGTAGGCGCTATTCTTTCCGCTGTTATTGGATTTTATATTCTTTTCCAAGTCAAAAACCTCTACAAATAACCAATTAGGTATCTCGTTATTTTAAATTTTTCCTTTGTCCAGGTTCTCATTTCTAAAAACCTGAGACTCGAGAGAGTTATATCAGGAGATAGTGAGCTTACGACGAACGGAGGTGATTTCCGCCGTTGACGTATATCTCCTCACCGTTAAGATACGCGGCGTCCTCTGAATCAAGATAAAAAATTACCCGGGCCACATCTTCAGGCGTACAATTTCTTCCCAATGGATTGTTTTTAGCCATCTCTTCCCACCCTTTATCGTCAACGCCCCAAGGATCCCAAAGAGGTGTCCTTGTCACGCCGGGATTGACAGAGTGAGTCCTGATGCCATATCTTGCAAGAGCAACTGCCGAGGTTTTTGTGAAATTCATTTTTGCCGCCTCTGCAGCAGCAGCTGCCGGAAAAGAGGGTTGAGTTTCATTTGCCCACGAAGATGTTATATTAACAATAGTTGACCTTTGCGCTTTCTTGAGAAGAGGTAAAGCATACTTTGTCATCAAGAATGTTCCTCTGACGCGAATATCAAAAGTTTCATCCCAGTCCTCAATATCCATCTTTTCGATTGGAATATTATAATCGACAGTAGCATTATTGACCAAAAGATGAAGCACGCCCGACAATTTCTTAACAGATTCTATAGTGTTCCTTACGGATTTTTCATCCTGTAAGTCTAGATAGTGAATGCGAGCATTAGGATTTTTGGCAAACTCTTTTTGAATAAGGTCACGGTCTTTATAATATGTGGTGTGGACAAAGTATCCTCTGTCAGAAAGAAATCTTGCTACTCCAGCACCAATTCCTCTTGACGAACCAGTTACCAATGCAACGCGTCTTGACTCCATACGCTTATTATATCAAAAGATATTAGAAGACTCTATTTATGTCGCTTTCTGGCTTTTTTCGCCAGCATCTCATATTTTATTCCAAGTCTTTTCTTGGTCTTGTATGAATGGGACCTCTTCTTTTTCCCAACTCCTGTATCTCGTTTCGCCATAAACCTCATTATACACTGTTACATTTATATATACTAGGTTTGGATTATAAAACCCAATACTGGAAATCTTTTATGTTTGTTGTTAATCTAAATGGTAGGCTGATTTTTCGGAAAATGACAAAAAAAATAAAATTACTCCTAATCATAGTTTTTGTTGCACTTATAGCAGTTTTAGGCTCATGGCTTTACTATCAAAGTGAGCAGTTAAAAAACCGCGCAGACTCGCTTCTGAAGTATGGTAATGCTAAAGATGCGCTTGCTTTTTATAAAAGGGCGCAAAGTACGTTTCCGCTACGATTTGATCTTGCCAATAACATTTCAGGGACAAAACTTATTATTAAGTCAAACCAAGACTATAACCGAATTACTGAGCTTGCAGAACTTCAAGAACCGCCCCCCCTTACAAACCTTCCCTCAACAATAGTTGCCCCGAACGAATTATTTATTCCAATTCTCATGTACCATCATATTCGTATAAATCCAATGCCGGGTAATCCTGTATGGGCAGCCTTAAATGTCTCACCTGATCAGCTTGACCAGCAACTTTCCTATCTTAGCACACATAACTATCATGCAATTACTCTTGATGAACTTTCGGATGCATTGGATGGAAAAATCTCTCTACCGCCAAATCCTATTGTCCTCACCTTTGATGACGGATACAGGAATTTCTATGAAAATGCTTTTCCTCTTTTGAAGAAGTATCACATGAAAGCAGTGCAATTTGTCATTACCCAGGTTTTGGGTATTCCTGCTTATCTTACATGGGATCAAATTATAGAAATGGATAAATCAGGTCTGGTTGAGATTGGAGCTCATACCCGTCACCATCCCAATCTTCCAGATCTTTCCCAGAAGGAAATCGTAGATGAAATAAAGGGTAGCAAGCTTGATCTGGAAAAACGCTTAAAAAAACCCGTGCATTGGTTTGCATATCCTTATGGAAGCTATAGCCCGTTTATTATCCAGACAGTTAGGGATGCGGGTTTTAAGGGAGCAGCTTCAACAGTCTACGGAACAAACCAAAGTAAGGATAACTTATATCTTTTCCCAAGAATTATGATTGATGGGAGATTTAGTGTAGATAATATAGCACGACGTATTAAACAGTAGTAGTTGTCATGCTATACTATTAGTTAATAAGTTATGAGTATAAAAAAATTATTTGCATTATTCTTACTGCTTCTGCTTATCTTTCCCTTTTCAGCTCAGGTTATGATTGCAAAAGCTGATGATTTAATTATTCAAGATGATGGAAAAGTCATTTTGGTTATCACAAATAATAATGGCGTCCTTGGTGAAAGTACCGCTAAGAATATTCCAATTAAGGAATCGCCAAAGCCGGCAGCCCCTGCTCAAAAGTCTAATCCTCCACCTCCACCACCCTCTCATCCAGCATCACAAACGCCAGCAAAAGTAGTGCCCTTAGTCCCTCCTCACGCTCAAAGCACTGTTCAGATCAATCCACCCATCAATAATGATAAAAAAATGCAAGTAACAATAACTACCGAAGCAGCACCAAAGACTCCTCAACCTATTACAAATCAAGCTGCGAAAACTTCACCTACGGGAATATCTGCAAATTCAAAAACCTCTCCAAAGCCAACAGCTCCGAAAACTTCTCCAACTATTGTTAGTCCAAAATCAACTTCCTTTGCTCCAAGTAATGTTGTCAGTAAAACCGTTGATCAGGTAGTGGCACAAGGATCAAATGGACAACCGGTATTGACAATTAAATCAGACCAGGCTCGCCAATTAACTATTCAGCAAGGTCATACACAGGTAACAACCGCCTTGCCCTTGCAAATAGATACATTAACGCACTCGCTTAGCGTTCCATCTTCCAATGCATCTACAAAAGTTTCTGTTCTCCCAACAGAAGCTCTTCAAGGCATTCTTGAGAAAGGATCTTTAAGCGCACAGGATATAACCAAAGCAAAAATTAACTTAACAAAAGACGAAACAGGGGTAAATTATACAGTACAAGGCGAGAAAAAAGGAAAATTATTTGGTATTTTTGATGTAAATTCTCCGGTTCAGGTAAAATTGTCTGCGCAGAATGGGAAAGTAGTGAATACTTCTCAATCTCTCCTCTTTAATACGCTTGGCGGATTTATAAAATAGACTTTAGCTTACTATATCAATCAACATATAAACTGGCTCCGGGAATTGATGGAGAGTGCTAGAGCTTATTTTGTCTTTAATTGATTAAGGAACCAATTTACGACTGATAAAACTATACTAAAAAGCAAAGCCCACCAAAACCCATCAACTTTAAACCCAGGAACAAGATAAGAAGTTAAGATAATAACGGCTGCATTGATTACAAGAGTGAATAAGCCTAAAGTGAGAATGGTAATCGGGAGCGTAAGGATAAGAAGAACTGGTTTTACAACTGTATTGATAATACCCAGCACAACTGCAACAACAAGTGCGGTGGTAAAGCTAGCGATGTGAATTCCCGGCAATAGATATGCTGTAACTAAAATGGCTAACGCACTCACTAACCACTTAATAAGAATGCTCATGAAATTAGTATATCACGTTTCATAGTAAATAATGTTCCGAAAGGTGGAAAAAGTTATAACTTATTACTTTAATATAACTTTAAGAAGTTCGGGAAACTCAACAGTTTTTAAATCCTCAAAACAAAAATGACCATAACCGTGGAACTCGTTAAAGACGGCCTTTTTAATTTTCTCTTTAATAATTTCTACGGTCCTAAGAACGCTTTTTTCATCATCATCCGAATAAAGAACGGTTATTCCTTTAGTCCGAGATGCTAAGTCTGGATCAATAATAAAATCATCAAAAAAATTCTTAGTGTGTTCTTGGTAAGGATCAAGCCATGGTGCAACCAAAACAACTTTATCTACGGTAATTTCCGGATGAATGCTTAGGTATTTAATGAAAAATCCAGCCCCCGTACTATGGCCAACCAATATTGTTTCAGGGGTAATATCAAAACGCTTCACTTCTTTTTCCCAAGTTGGCCAATGACGGTTAAAGGAATGTGGCACTTCAGGCGTTGCGGTTGAAATTTCATTTTTTAACAACTGGCCTTGAAGCCAGGGTATCCAATGAGAGTTACTCATGCTTGGCATTTTTGGATCGTAATATTCTTTCTTACTGGGACCGCCATGAAGGACAATTGCGTTTCTCACTCCAACATTATAGCAAAATTTCAAGGGTATAAATTTGGACTAAAAATCAGCGGATTAATTACCAACTAGATCGACAGCCTGAGCCTTAGGGACTCTATGAAAATGCCGAAGAAATACCTCTCTTCCAATTACAAAAAGAGTTAAAGGAGCTTGATCGTTTGTTTGAGGTGATAGGCCGGTAATTGATTGAATGTGTCTTCTGATAATTTCAGGGTCGTCTGTAAATTTTTCTGTGGAAAAACCATGGTTTCCTCCCCAAGAGGCTGATACTTGAGAAAGGCCGTAAATCATGTCAACGTCTCTTAAATCTCCTTCTAACCTTTCTGAAAGAAGATACAAGTCGTTTGCTAAATTTGTTAAAAATGCCCTACCCCTTCCTAGAAACGTTTTAATACCGGCCAGCGACTCAAGACCTTCTCTATAATGAATAGAGATCCATCGCCCATCCTTTTTGGGGTAATCATGAAGCAAAATGCTCGTATGAGTGCCTACTTTTTCTACTATTTCCTGCGGCAACTGATCATAACCTAGGCCTTCTTCCAAAAGCTGTTTACAGAATGAATCGAAATCCGCAACGGGAAGAGCTAACGCTTGAGATTTTCCAGGTTGATCTTCTTTGGCCACAGTAGGGAAATTATATCAAAAATGCTTCTAGACTAGAATAGCGTACTCCGAAGAATAGAAAAAGTTGGTATCTATTATTTTAATATCTTCATTAATTCCCTCAGAAAGAAGGGTAGGTCCATAGGATAGCGCGATGTAATTAAATTTCCGTCGACAACTACTTCTTTATCTTCCCAAATCCCCCCGGCTTTTTTTATATCTTCGGGTACATTATCATGCCAAAACGATGTTAAATGTCTGCCCTTAACAACGCCTGCATCGGCAAGCGTCCAGGGACCGTGGCAAATTGAAGCAACCGGTTTATTCTTTGCAAAAAAAGACTTAGTAATTTCCTGGGCTTTTTTGATTTTGCGAACAGTTGCTGGGGCTCCGTCTGGAGAACCTCCTGGAATAATTAAAAGATCGTAATCATCAGGATTAACCTGAGAAATAGTTTTATCCGGCATTAACGAATATCCATTCTCACCGCTGATTTCTTCTTTTTTGGGAGCAGCTACATCAACCTGCCACCCTTCTTCCATAAGCCTGAAGATTGGAACATAAACTTCCATATCTTCAAACTTATCTGCTGTTAAAACAATTGCTTTCTTCATTAAAAGTATTAAATCACTTTGAAGTTAAAGATCCAGCTCCGCGGGATGAAACTCACCCTTTCTTTTCTAAATTTTCTTTCACTCTAAATTTTACAATTTTTTTAATAAGCGCAATTGGTAGCTCCTCGCTTAAGGGAAACTGGATTGTGCCTTTGGAAATTTGGTATTTTGACAGTTCATTCATAAATTTGGCAACGCCGGAGCTTGTTGGGAAAAAGCTTATGTGATCCTTAAATGCGGCAAAGTGAACCAAATTGCCTTTTAGGTAAAATGTCGGAATCCCGTAACCTATTTTTTCTTGAGTTTCCGAAGGGACTTCTTCTTTTATCGCCTGTCTCATCTTATTAAGCTTATCCTGCACTTTAAGCGGAAAATTGTTTATGTATTCATCTGTTGAACTATATTTTTGCATGACGAAATTATATTAAATGTGCTTTTGGTTTAATTTATACCAACTAACAGCAAGGGGTAAAACAAATGTCAGAATATAGTATAAGTAGACATCTAATTTGTAATATCCGCCTGCGGGCTTAAAGATTTTAACCAGAAAAAAGTAATCAAAAACAACGGCGATAAGTGTCCAAACAACTGCCAATAACAGATAATAATTAAGCGAACCGGCTTTAATTTTTTTCAACAAAACCCAAAGCGTGATGACAATTCCAACTGGCATAATTATCCAGCCAAGAAGCATTGGTGGAACAACCATAAAAAGAACAATGCCCAAAATATAACCAATTAACCAAAGCAAAAATCCCCAACCTAAAGTGTCTTTAAGTAATTGTCTATTCACAATACAAATATAAATCAATTGTTATTTGCTGTCAATTTAATAAGTGCTTGATGATTTGAAATTCTTCCCCATTTAAAACAGAAACAATTCTTCTATTTTAGCGTTTAGGACTTTAGAAATATCGAAAGCTAATTTTAAAGACGGGTTATATTTTCCCTTCTCCAAAAAAACGATTGTCTCTCTTCTTACTCCTACTTTTTCTGCCAATTCTTCTTGGGTAAGATTATATTTTGCCCGAAATTCTTTTATTCTCGTCTTCATCTTTCATCCCTATACTCCTTGCTTGTCTAAAATAAAATTTGATAATCCCTTAACAATAACCCCGGCTGCAATCGGGAAAATTAGAGCTGGAATTAATTCTGCACCTTTTAGCTCTTTTCCAATAGTTGTAATATAAAGAATAACTAAAGCTGTTGAGGCAACCATTGTCCATGATGCGTTCCTCTCTGCAATTGCTTCAATTTTTTGCTCTCTTTCATCTAATTTAATTGAGGCCATAACTTGTAAAACATCGATTAAGACAAAGATCGCCCAGATTCCTGTCAAAATCATTTTTAGCGTTTCATCTAAAGCAAGATTTTGAATAAAAACTATTACTGCGACAATGATTACAACATATACAACGCCTTGCCAAGCTTTAGGCATTAGTCCCCAACCCGTATATTTTCTTCTGTTAAACCAATTTGGCTTTGCTATCATATTTTTAGTTAGATATAATTAACCTTATGTTAGAAACATATCACATAAACAAACTGTTGTCAAGAAGTAAAATTCAAACAAAGTTACACTGAAGGATCTGAAGGATTAGAATCTATTTTGCTTGCTGCGATTGTTTATGCGGGCTCAAGAAGCGCCCAGTTATGCGATACATAAGGCTCGCTGCATAGATTGCGGTTAAAACAGCACGGCCTTCTCATACCTTTATTAAGTTTGTCCAGCATTACCTGAAGATGCTTTTGGCGAGTTTCGGGAGCTTTGACAGCCCGGATCCAGCGGATCCAGTCCCAACGAGCACTTGTGGTAATGTCTTTCCATAAATCTTCAGCTTTTTTGGAAGTTGAAAGAGCTTTCTTCAAATCCTCGGGAACTTCCGGCTCTACCCATTCTTTAGTTGGTTCAAGCAAAACTCGTACGGTGTCGCCTGCTTTGGCAGAAGCGGCGTCAAGCAATTTTTCGTCGGGCTTAAACCAATGGCTCGGTTTTTTCCCCTGTCCATACACCCCATCAGGCTCAAGCAAGGTTTTAAAAGGAACGCCGTTGATAGTCCCCGAAACCATAGTCATACTTCTTGTAGGAAGTTTTGCACTTGCATCTTGCGGGAGTCTAAGAATTGTCCAGTCTTTAATTTTATAAAGTTTAGTATTAAAGTCAATTTTTGACATTTTAATTACTCTCGATTGTTATTTATTATAGCAAAAGATTCCATTGTCCTATTCGGGGGTATGTATTTTGATATCTTCTTTGAGGCTAACTTACTCCCTTTGATTAATTATGCGGGGAATTACTATCTGAATTACCTATTTAGAAAGTATATAAATCAACAAGAGTAAAAGAGCACTTCCCCAGAAAAGAACCCAAAAGGTTTGATATTTGCGTCCTGACCACTCTGGCCAATAATTAATTTTTCGTTTTAAAAAGAACTGTTCTTTTTTGAAGAAATAAATTAGATGTATTGAAAAATCATAAAATATCATTGCAAGAAGAATGTATAAAAGAAGCCTAGGATACATGAGATGATTATATCAAAATTTGTTTAGGGCTTGGTTAAGCTCGAGGCTTTTCCATAGCACGCGGCACGCATAAGTTCTGTAGGGCGTCCATTTCTTAGATATGCTAAGAAGCCTCTTCTCTGATGGATTTTTCAGTTTGTAATGTCTTTCAATTGCTCTTCTTAATCCTAAATCCCCTGCTGAGAAGATATCTTCTCTTCCAAGATCAAACATCAGAAACATCTCAGCGCTCCACCGGCCAAAACCTTTAAGCTTGGTAAGAATTTCTATGATTTGCTCGTCAGTTAGCTTATCAAGTCCCTCCAATACCACCTTTTTATCCAAAATATCCTGTGCCATTGCTTTTAGATAGCGGACCTTTGGCCAGGAAAGACCTGCTCCCCTTATATCTTCATCTTTTATTTCCAGTAGACTCTTCGGTGAAATATTTCCTTTCGGAAAAAGCAATACGAATCTTGAAAAAATAGTTTGCGCGGCTTTTACCGATAGCTGTTGTCCTACTATCTTTCGGGTCAATGAGGTAAAATAGTCCTTGGGAACTTCAATATTTTTTATCCCAGCTCTTAGGGATAAACCGTAAATGACAGGATCTACTCTTTTAAAATACCCCAAATAATCCATAAAATAAAAGCCTAATTAACCAAGCTTACCGTAAGGAGATTATATCAGACGAGGAATGGACGACGCGTTAGAGCTTATCTTCTTAATATAAGATGCACATGTGGCAAACTTATTGAACGAGAAAAACCTGGTAAAAAAGAACCAGCGTTCGATGGTTTACGATAAGCAGCAAAATCGGCAGTTGTTAATTTTTGTTCTATAATATACTCAGCAATTTTATCAACTACCCAACTATTTGGTAAACCATTGTCAATGTACCACATTAAAAAATGCTGTGCATCAGAAGGCATTGACGCAGGATATTCATTCGGAACAATTGCAAATCTTCTGTCATCCGGCGATATTTTTCCATCAAAATACTTATCAACGATTAACTGATCTGGTTTATCCATTGTTTTTATAAAAGCATAATAAGCTTCTTGATCTTCTAGAGATCTCCCTAATGAGACATTGAATTTAGCAAGTTTGTCACGCATCAACCAAATCTCATCGAAACTTTGAGGATGAACCCTAGGCGGAGGCTCGTGATGCTGCTCTGAATAAGCAATGCTTAATAATCTAGCTGCATCTGCATAAACATCTGTATATCTAAATCCAGCTTCTGGCATTAATCCTCTTTGATAAAAAGTTAGAAGTTGCTCAGGCGATGTCATAATAAGGAGGAATTATAGCATAAATCGAGGCTAAAATATCTGGCTCCTCCGGGAGGATTCGAACCTCCGACCAATCGCTTAACAGGCGAGTGCTCTACCACTGAGCTACAGAGGAATATGTTGTTTTATAAATTCTCTTCCTCGAAAACTCTTTAACTGCTTCTCCCTTTTTAATGCTGTAATTCTATTATCAGCTTCTTCTTTATATATTAAGCTCCATTCTCCAATAAATCTAGATGTATAACTATGCTTAAATGCCCTTTCATTATGAAGCCTTAATCGCTCTTCTAAATTTTCTGTTTGACCAATATATATTTTATTACTGTTTTTGTTATACACAGCATAAATGTAATACATAAACAGGCTCTGCTCTACCTCCGCCAGCTGGCGGAGAGCTACAGAGGAATATAATTGTGAAACTTATTCTATCATGGAGGGGAAGGAAAAGCTAGAACTTATTTAAAACATTCAGGTTCTGGTATAATTTCATTATGGATATTTCCTCACCCTATCAAAAAGAGCAGATAGGGTTAATTAACCAAATTGAGCAGCAAGTTATTAGCCGTTCATTCAGGCTTAGTGCGGTTTCTCCTGTTAATGATTTTGGAAAAGACACTCGCATCTGCTTAACAAGCGTACACATACCCCATGAGCAGTTAATCAATAAAATAGAGAGTTTTTTGATTGAACCGCTAAGGAAGGTAACGCCTGATTACTTCTTCTATCCACCCGATTCACTGCATATGTCTATAAAAAATGTTCGAGTTATCAATGACCCGCCTCACTTCGTAAATGAGGATATAAGTAAAGCAACACAAGTTTTTGAGTCAGTCATCCCCCGTCATAAAAGATTTAATGTTTATTTTTATCGCTTACTGCTATTTCCAAATAACCTTGCTCTTGTCGGCACCACAGATCCAGAACTGGACAATATTATTCTTGACTTAGACAGAGAACTTAAAAAAGCAGGCGTGCCGGACGACAAGGTATATATAAGCTCACAGCGTTTTTTCAGTAACACTACTCTGGCAAGATTCAATAACGCACCTACTCGCGAGTTTTTAAAGCGGGTCGAGGAATTATCAAAATCAATTTCTTTTGAACCCTACACAGTTGACTCGGTGACACTGCTCACATGCAATGCAGTTTTTCTTGACAGAAACATCATAAAAACCTGGGAACTAAAATAGAAGATGAGAAACCAAAGCACCTTCTGATATAATTGCCGCATGAGTATTAAAGACAAAGTTGTAATTGTTACTGGTGCATCTTCGGGCATCGGACTTGCAACGGCAAAACTTCTGACTCAAAAAGGAGCGAAAGTTGCGCTTGTGGCCCGCTCAAAAGAAAAAATTGAAAAAATTTCAAAAGAACTCCCTCTGTCATTTCCAGTCGCAACAGATGTTTCAAAAGAAAACAATGTTAAAGAAATGATGGATAAAGTAAAAAACCATTATGGCAGAATTGACATTCTGATTAATAATGCTGGGAGAGGGTATGATGCTCCGGTTGAAAAAACCCAGACTGATAAATTTCGGCAGCTTTTTGAGTTAAATGTTGTTGGCCCTCTTGTTGCCATGCAAGCCGTAATACCGATTATGAGAAAACAAGGCGGCGGGATGATTGTAAATATCAGCTCCGGAACATCACTTATGTACCTACCGAATATGAGTGCTTATTCCTCAACGAAAAGGATGATCAATGCCTTATCTCTTACCGCCCGCGAAGAATTAAAAAAGGACAGTATCATCGTAAATGTTGTCTATCCATATATAACTCTTACTGATTTTGAAAAAAATATGCTGGAAGGAAATGACTTTGTTAAACCTGCTCAAGGAGAGAATAGTAATCTTCCCCCGGCTGACTCGGCAGAATTTATTGCAAAGAAAATATTGGAAGTAATAAAAACTGAAAAGGCCCAGCAGTATGCGCACGAGTGGATGAGAAAATTAGGCTGAAGTTTAACTTATCCCAGATAATCCTTGAGTTTATTGCCCCGCGATGGATGGCGGAGTTTTCGAAGAGCCTTGGCTTCTATTTGTCTTATTCTCTCCCGCGTTACAGCAAACATTCTTCCAACCTCTTCAAGTGTTTTTGGTTTTCCATCTTTTAGACCAAATCTCTCCTCAAGTACTCTTTTCTCCCTATCGGAAAGGGTTGATAGTACCTGCTCAACCTGCTCCTTGAGAAGTTCTCGTGATGCGCCGTCAAAAAGGGTTGGGGCTGTTGCATCATGGATAAAATCACCAAGCCTTGAATCTTCTTCATCGCCAACCGGTGATTCAAGACTGGCCGGCTCCTGGGATATTTTAATAATCTCCATTGCTTTCTCCGGCTCAATTCCCAAAACTTTTGCAACCTCCTCCGGAGCTGGCTCACGACCTAATTCCTGCATAAGTTTTCTTGATGCCCGCAAAAACCTGTTGATATTTTCAACCATGTGAACTGGAATTCTAATAGTTCGGGCCTGATCGGCAATTGCCCTTGTTATGGACTGCCTAATCCACCAAGTTGCATAAGTTGAAAACTTATAACCCCGTCTCCAGTCATATTTCTCAACTGCTCTTATTAACCCCTGATTTCCTTCTTGAATTAGATCAAGAAGAGTAAGTCCTCTCCCCACATACTTTTTGGCAATTGATACAACAAGACGCAAGTTTGAGCTTATAAGGATTTGCTTTGCTTCCCTATCTCCCTTTTCAACTCTTTTTGCCAAAGAAATCTCCTGTTCGAAATTGAGAAGCGGAATCTTGCCTATTTCCTTAAGATACATCCTAACAGGATCAGAGACTGTTCCCTCCGTTAAAACAGTAAGAGCGGCGAGTTCTTTCTCCAAGTCTTCTATTGGTTTTTCATTTTCCTGATCCGGGGCAACCGACTCGAATACATCAACATCAAGCTTAAGAAGCTTATCGTAAAGCTTATCAAGATCCTCTATGTGCTCCTCGGGACGCGGAAAAATTGCCAATATCTCATCCTGAGTTATATACCCTCTTTTTTTGGCAGAATCAACAATATCTTTTAAGATGTTGGGAGATTTACGTCTCATTAAGTCTATTTTACCACAATATCAGGATTTTGGCAGAAGACTTATCAAAGCTGCTAATTCTTTTTGATTTTTTTCATAATTTTCGTCTTTTGTATTTTGACTAATAAACTTAATTTTGTTTTTGATATAGAGGATACGTAGCTCTTTTGCTACTTTTTCCAATTCCTCATTGTACTTTGCGATATCTTGGAATTTTGGAAGAGGAAATATAAAACATGTATCAAATACAGAAATTATCTCTTTTGGAAGTGATTCCCCGAATAGCTTACTTTGAAACACTTTATGATTTTGAAAATAAATAGGAACAAGAGCAAAAATTTTTTGGTAAGAAGCCAGTTCGAAAGAGTAGTCAAGAAGTGTTGAATTTGCGATTTTCCAAGAACCTTCAATGTCCTCGCTTTGAAAAACAAGAGAGAGCAGGTATTCTTCCAAAACTTCCTTTCTCTCCCTTTTGTCTTTTTTGCCTGAGATAAAACTGGATGTTGGCTCTTCTTTTTTAGACAATTTTTCCATCTCAAGCACCAGATTTTCATATGAAGTATCAAGTTCAAGACTCAGGTTTTTAAGATAATGCTCTTTGACAATCTGGTTATCAATCAGACTTAAAAATGGAAGAAGACTGTTGGCAATTTCTTTCTTCCCTAAGGCTGTCTTTTTATCAACTCTTTTTAAGAAACGCTCAATTAGAAAATCGTAGATACCAATCTCATTCTTAACTGATTTTTTGAAGAAAAATGGATCTCTGCTTATAGCCTCATCCGGATCCTTAAAATTTCCAAGGCTTATAATTGTTGTTGTTAATCCTTTTTTTTCAAGCACCGGCAGACTCCTCCTTATTGCTTCAAAACCAGCTTCATCCTGATCCAGACAAAGAGTCACTTTTGGCGCATACCTTGCAATAAGAGTTACTTGATTATCCGTAAGAGCTGTTCCTTTTATAGCAACTACATTTTTTATACCGGCGGCATAGCAAGATATAACATCAAATTCTCCTTCAACTATTATCGCTTGACCGTTTTTTTTGATTTCATCTCTGGCCATATTAAGACCAAAAAACATGCTTCCTTTATGATAGGCAGGGGTATCTTTGGTATTCACGTACTTTGATCCTCCATCCACCTGACTATTTTGATCAATTGATCTTCCTGAAAATCCTACAATATTGTCCCTATGGTCAAAAAGCGGAAACATAATTCTATTTCTGAAAAAATCAACTATTCTTCCTTCTCTCTCAAAAGACAATCCTGCCTCTGTAAGATCTCCTCTTTTATATTTCTTTTTATCAATAAGATAGTTTGATAAGGCAGCTCCTCTTCCCGGAGAAAAACCAAGCATAAATGTCTCTATGATTCTTGGATCGATTTTCCTGACTTTTGTTAAATAGGAAAGCGCAGGCTTGCCAATCGGATGCTTTGTCAGAAGATAATGATAAAAATCGCAGGCAAGATTATTAAGACGGTATATCCTTTCTTTTTGGGAAGTCTCAGTTTTAAAAGACGCGTGTTCTTGTAATTCAATTCCTGTCTTTTTAGCCAAGATGCGAAGCGCCTCGACAAACTCAAGGCTATCGTAATCCATAAGAAATGTGAAAGCATCTCCTCCCTTTCCGCAGCCAAAACAGTGCCAGATCTGACGCTCCGGAGAAACGACAAAAGATGGTGTTTTTTCGCTGTGGAAAGGGCAATTTGCTTTAAAATTTCTTCCTGCTTTTTTAAGAGGAATATATTCGCTGATAAATGAAACTATATCGATTTTTTCACGAACATTTGCAACCTCATCCATGGCCCGTTTATTTTACCACTTCCTTATTGCTTTTCATATCGATCTAACTTAAAATACTCTTGCTGTGGCAGTAACTTTAGTAATCGGCTCTCAATGGGGAGATGAAGGCAAAGGCAAAATAATTGATTATCTTTCTCTTAAATCAGACTATGTTGTCAGATTTCATGGGGGAAACAACGCCGGACATACGGTTATTAATAAATTAGGTAAATTCCCCATGCATCTTGTCCCTTCGGGAATTTTCAATGAGAAAAGCAAAGCAATAATATCAAACGGCGTAATACTTGATTTGGAGGTTTTAGTCTCGGAGATTGAGTCTCTTGAAAAATCCGGAATAAAAACAAAAGGAAGACTTTTTATTTCTCCACGCTGTCATCTCATAATGCCGTATCATAAAATTCTTGACAGACTTTACGAAGAAGCAAAAGGGAAGAAAAAAACCGGCACAACAGGAAGAGGTATTGGACCAACTTACGCTGACAAGGTAAGTTACAACGGCATAAGAATTGCCGATCTCTTAAGCAAAACAGGGTTTTTGGAAAAACTTGAAACCCAGCTTATTCTTAAGAACAAAATTTTAACTGCCTTGGGAGAGAAAAAACTTTCAAAAAATGAAATCGCTGATCATTTTCTAAAAATTAGAGAAAAAATAAAACCCTATGTTGCCGAAGTCTATCCCCTGCTTCAAAATGCAATAAAGAATAAAAAAGAAATTCTCTTAGAAGGAGCTCATGGAGTTTTTCTGGACAATGATTGGGGCACTTACCCATTTGTAAGCGCATCAACTGTTTTATCAGGCGGGGTAACAGCAGGCGCTGGGATACCCCCAAGGGATATAAATAATATCATTGGCGTAGTTAAGGCTTACACGACACGGGTCGGATCAGGTCCTTTCCCAACTGAGCTTTTTGAAAGCGTTGGCGAAAAATTAAGAGAAAAAGGTAACGAGTTTGGAACAACGACCGGAAGAAAGAGAAGATGTGGCTGGCTTGATATTGAACTTATTCGTTTTGCCAGTCAGATCAACGGCTATACAGGTCTTGCTATCACTAAACTTGATGTCTTGGACGGATTTCCTCAAATTAAAGTCTGCACTTCATATACATATGATGGTAAAAAGGTTAATTATTCTGCCGGAGATGCCGTATTTCTAAGTAGAGTTAAACCGGTTTACAAAACTTTTAAAGGATGGAAAAAACCGACAAAGGGTATTAAAAAATATGCTGACTTACCCATTGAAGCAAAAGAATATTTGAAAGGAATTGAAAAATTGGCAGGAACAAAAATTAAATATGTTTCAACCGGAGGCGAAAGAACCGAGATTATAAAAATTTGACTTTAATCTGCTAATAAAATATAGTACGAACGTAAATTTATATGCCATTACCAGAACGCTACGCAGGACAAGTCCCCGATATGGAAAGACTTTGGGAACCAGAGGGATATTTCCGTGCACAAGTAAAAATTTGGGGAGCCCAATGCGAAGCAAGTCATAAGCTGTATGGAGAACCGACAGAAACGCAATTAATGCAAATTAATGCTGCATTAGAACTATCTATAGAAGATATTGCAGCTTTAAATGAAGCCAAAGGACATGAAACAAATAAGTTGCTTAGAAGAGTCCAGGGAAGACTTCCTAAAGACGTAGGAAACTTTCTTCATAAAGGACTTACTAGCTCCGATGTCCTTGACACCAGTCTTGCTTTACAGACAATTGATGCTCTTAATCTAGTTAGAAATGAATTTATAGGACTAGGAGTCTCACTAAAGAAAAAGGCTATAAAATATAAAGGCACGTTGCAGATTGGAAGAACACATACTCAACAGGCAATTCCTCAGACATTTGGCCGCCAATTATTAGGTTGGTACGCAGAAGTAGGACGAGGTGTGGAGAGGATAGATAGATCTAAAGAAGTAATTTCTTTTGGGAAATTATCAGGAGAAATAGGTACAAATGTATTTATCGAACCGAAGCTTGAAGAACTTGCTCTTAGAAAATTAGGCCTAAAACCCGATCCTGCGCCAACTCAAATAATTAGCCGAGATAGACATGCTGAGGTTCTTTCTCTTATGGCAGTTAATTCAGCTACTTTGGCACGCATTGCAATGAATGTAAGATTACTTGCAATGACTGAAGTGGGAGAGGTGCGTGAACCTTTTGATGCGGCTTCTCAACAAGGATCAAGCTCAATGCCTCACAAAAGAAACACCGAGTTAACAGAACGCATCGATGGGCTCAATAGGAGAGTCCGAGGAGCAGCAGCGGAAGAACTTGATGCGGCAATACCATGGCTTGAAAGAGATATAAGCCACTCTTCCACTGAAAGATTTACTTTTCCCGATGCGTTTGGAGGTCTTATGTATGCCGCAAAGTTAATGAGAGAAGTTATTGATGGGTTAGAAACCTATCCCCAAAGAATGCTTGAAAATCTTGGCAAAACTTATGGGGCAATTTTTAGTTCCCGTTTACTAAACGCATTGCTAGACAAAGGATTACCAAGAACAGAAGCCTATGAACTGGTGAAAGGTCTTGCTCAAAAAGCAATGGATACAAAAACACAACTTTTAGAATTGGCGATTATGGATCCTTTGATAAGTCAACATATAGATACTAGGGAACTAGAACAACTTTTTGATCCAAATTTTTATTTGAGAAATATTGACATTGCTTTCAAACGGGCTGGCGTAGTATTTAGTCGCAAAATAAAAGTTTCCCATAAGCGTAAATCATAATTTTTAATTTAATATCATTCCCACTCCATTGTCGCAGGAGGTTTTGTAGTAATGTCGTAAACAACCCTTGAGATACCGGGAACTTCATTAACAATCCTTGATGAAATCTTTTGCAATAAATCATAGGGAAGTCTTGCCCACGTTGTTGTCATAATGTCTTTTGATTCTATAATTCTAAGAGCAATCACCTCTCCAAATTGCCTACCGTCCCCTTTTACAGCGGTTGAATAAGCACTTGTCATTACCGGAAAAGACAAAAAGACGTTCTGCAAAACTCCTGCTTTTTCAAGCTCTGCAAGAACAATGGCATCTGCTTGTTTTTCCCGCTGAAGTCTTTGCGCAGTTACTTCTCCTCGAATTCTCACTGCATATCCTGGTCCGGGAAATGGTTGTTTTCGGACAAAATCTTCTGGTAATCCGAGCTTCTTTCCAAGCCTTCGTACTTCATCTTTATATAGATGGCGAAGAGGTTCTAATAGTTTTAATTTCATATTTTTTGGCAGTCCTCCTACATTATGATGACTTTTTATTTTCGCCGCATGTTTTGTTCCCTTACTTTCTATCACATCTGAATAAATTGTTCCCTGAAGAAGATATTCAACATTTTTACCCTGTTTTACTAGTCTTTTCATCTCTTTTTCAAAAACCCTGATGTAGGATTTTCCAATTAACATTCTTTTCTCCTCAGGACTAGTAACTCCTTTTAGCTTGATAAGTGTTTCTTTCTTTGCATCTATTATTCTAAGATTTATACCTATGTGGTCGAAGATTTCTTTTAAATGTTCCCTTGTGCCAGCTCTCATCAGTCCGTTGTCAACATAAATTGGAATAAACTTTTTGCCAATTGCATTTGCTGCTAGAGTCGAAGCCACAGTTGAGTCGACTCCTCCCGAAACGGCACCGATGACATAGCTTTCTCCAGCTATCTTTTTTATATTTTTTTCAATTTCTTCTGTATCTATAAGATGTTCCGCTGTTTTTATATTGCAAATTTCGATAAAATTTTTAAGCACTACGCTGCCAAATTCCGTGTGTTCTACTTCAGGGTGAAACTGAACGCCAATGATTTTTTTCTTCAAATTATTCACAAACGCAAACGGGAAATGTTCGGTTGAACCAATCGTCGTAAAGCCTTTAGGCAGCTCTATTATCTCATCTCCATGACTCATCCAAACAACAAACGCCTTTGGCAATCCATTTGAAATTTGAAATTTGAAATTTGAAATTTTCAAACCGGCTGGTCCGTATTCCCTTTTACCGGCTACTACTTTCCCTCCAAGAAGCTTTGCCATTAACTGAAATCCGTAACAAATTCCAAGAATGGGAATATTAAAAGAAAAAATCTCTGGATCAATAGATGGTGCGCCTTTTGCATATACAGATGCCGGGCCTCCGGATAAGATTATGCCTTTGGTTTCTTTTTTATTTATTTCTTTTATGTTTTCTGGAACAATAACCTTGCATGGTGCTCCAAGTTCCTTAATACGACGGGAGATAAGATGTGTTGTCTGGGAACCAAAATCAACAATTATTATCATTAATAATTTTTTCCAGAATCGGTAATTAAAATACTGTGGGGGTGGCTTTCTGTTAAAGAGGCTTGGGTAATTTGCATAAAGCGTGCCTTCTCCCAAAGTTGTTTTAAATTTTTTGCTCCGACATAATACATTCCCGATTTTATACCGCCTACCACCTGATCTACTAATTCCTTGACCGTTCCTTTTACGGGAACCAGGCCCTCAATTCCTTCTGCAATAAGCACTCTGTCTTTATAGCTTTTTCCGTGAAACTCATCCTCTGATTTCACCCTAACACCCTTCCTCATCGCAGCCTGAGATCCCATGCCCCTATATTCCTTGAAACGGTATGTTTCATGTTTTTTATTAAACACACTTAGAAACCTGCTTGGAACCTGTTCTCTTCTGAGCAAAACTGTCTTACCCGGAGATTCCTGGGCTTGTGCAAAAAATCCGCCCATCATAACAGTTGAGGCGCCAGCTGCCAAAGCTTTTACCATATCTCCTGAGTATCTTATTCCCCCGTCTGCAATAATGGGAATCCTAGCTTCTTTGGAAACTTTATAAATCTCAAATAAGGCTGTTATTTGAGGAACGCCCATTCCCGATATAATTCTTGTCGTACATATTGCACCCGGACCCATACCAACTCGCAAGGCATCAGCGCCGGCTTTGATAAGTGCTTTTGCCCCATCGGCTGTGGCAATATTTCCCGAAATAACTTCTACTTTAAAATTCTTTTTAATATATTTTGTTGCTTCAATAACTCCTTTTGAAAATCCGTGAGCTGAATCAACCACAATCACGTCCGCGCCGGCTTTGATAAGTGCTTTTACTCTTTCCTCAAAACTGCTTGCCCCCACTGCTGCTCCGACAAGAAGCTTTTCTTTTTTGACTTTTCCAACTTCCCTTGCCTGATCCTCAACTGATAAATTTCTATGAATTACGCCAATGCCTCCTATTTTTGCCAAAGCAATTGCGAGTTTTGCCTGGGTAACCGTATCCATGGGAGCAGAAACAAAGGGAATCGAAAGTTTTATTTTCCTGGTGAGACTTGCTGAAAGATCAATTTCCTGCCGTACGAAATCCGAGTAGTCAGGCAGAAGAAGAACATCATCAAAAGTAAGCCCAAGAGGTAGTCCGAATTTTTGAGGCTCCATACTTTACTATATATGTAATTGTTCTTTTTGTCAAGCGAGCGAGATAAAAATTAACTAAGTTGATATTCTTTCGTATTTTGGTTTTCCTTTTTGCGGAGTAAAAAGCAAGGTGTCAACTGGAATTCCGAACTCTTCTGAAATAGCCGTACTTATTGTCTGCGCAAGTTGTCTGTCTTTTATCCTGATTATTCCACCTCTTCTACACCTCCCAGTTAAACCGTTCTCTGCATAAATTCCTAGTACAATAGGTTTTCTTATAATACTTTCTTTGTGCGATTTTGAGGCTATGGCAAGAGGAAGAGTTTTCTCTATTCCCTCTACTCTTAGGGGGTAAAACAATAATAAATCTGAATTATTATGATCTTTAATAAATTTTTCAGCAGACACTTCAGTTGCTTCAAAGTCAATCCATCGTGGCCTTCCCGTGTCTACCAAATCTGATTTTCCTTCCAACTCAGACCATACATCATAATAAGTTCTATTTGCCGCATACCAGGGCTCGTGAAAACCGATAAATGGAAATCCCTTATTCTTCATTGCGCTTTTCACATCATCTCCAAACCGAAAACCAGTAATATGCATAAGATACCAGAAGTAATTATTACCTCTTCTTCCGGCAAATAATCCTCTTACGTGAGGATAAAAATGTCCGGGAAGCTCTACCGTTCCACCTGATGCCACATATCCCCGTAAATCATCAATAGTTGGATGCTCACGCAAAAAACGGCTAAATGGCTCTGAGCGAAGTTCTTTCTCATGATACGGCCTTGCTGTTATTAGTAAGGGCAGGGATCGTCCATTCACTTCAAGCTCCATAACAGTCATCGGAACACGAGGCTGGGGATATAAGTAAATATCATGCTCTAGATCTGGATCTCCCCACATGCTTCTTCTATATGTCGTCGTTTTTGCAATTCCTATATGAGCCAGTTTTCCAAGAAACTCCCCAAAGGGCATATATTCTCTTGGATCAGGAAGATTATCAGTTCCCCACCAAAAAGGAGAACCATCTTTTATGAGATGTTTTCTTTTTAAATCTTCAATAAGATCGGTATTTGGTATATCAAGATTTAAGGGCTGGGATTCATGCGACCTCATATGGTAAAGGGCATTATAACACATAGATTCTTGAAGAATTCAGGATTTACGATATAGATTAAGAAAACGTGTTATTATTATTTTATGCTCGCAAAGGTTAACTCCGCAGCGATTGTCGGTCTTGATGCGGTACCGGTTGAGGTTGAAGTTGACGTGGCGTCTCAAGGACTCCCCAGCTTTACGATTGTAGGACTTCCGGATAAAGCGGTTGAGGAGTCAAGGGAAAGAGTAAGAAGTGCGATTAAAAACTCAGGCGCTGATTTTCCGGCCAAAAGAATCACAGTCAATCTGGCACCGGCAGATCTTCCAAAAGAAGGACCTTCTTATGACCTACCTATTGCTTTGGGAATTCTTCTTGCCTCAGAGCAGTTAAAAGCAGATATTGAGGATGCGATTTTTATGGGCGAACTTTCACTCGATGGCAGACTTCGTCAGACAAATGGAGTATTACCTCAGGCTATATTGGCCAAAGACAAAAAATTAAAAAGGATCTTTTTGCCTTTGGTAAATGCCAAAGAAGGAGCAATTTTAACCAACATCCAAATCATTCCTGTCCTAACTCTTCTCTCCCTTTTCTATCATCTAAACGGGCAAAAGCAAATAACTCCCCAAAGACACATAAATATTAAATCTTACTTCAAAGACGATCTTTTTGATCTTGATATGTCTGATATCAAAGGACAGGAACAGGCAAAAAGAGCACTTGAAATTGCAGCCGCCGGCTCTCACAACATCCTTTTTAAGGGTCCTCCAGGTGCCGGAAAAACTCTGCTTGCCCGAACTCTACCATCCATTCTCCCCCGCCTTACTTTTGAAGAGGCACTTGAGGTGACAAAGATATATAGCATCTCAGGCCTTCTAGATAAAGAGTCACTAGTCGTAAAAAGGCCATTTAGGTCCCCTCATCACACCACATCGCATATTGGACTCATCGGAGGAGGAACAATGCCAAAGCCCGGAGAAATTTCCCTGGCGCACAGAGGCGTTTTGTTTCTGGATGAATTTGCAGAATTCCCCCGTTATGTTCTTGAAGCACTAAGACAGCCTCTGGAAGATGGAAACGTGACTATTTCAAGATCATCAGGCCGGATAAATTTTCCAGCCAAATTTATGCTGGTCGCCGCTCAGAATCCTTGTCCCTGTGGATATCTTGGGGATAACACCCGACAGTGCCGGTGTGGACCATCTCAAATCATTAGATACCAAAAGAAAATATCAGGTCCCATGCTTGATCGCATAGACATTCATCTGGATGTACCAGCTGTAAAAATTGAGAAATTAACAGTAGATGATTCCAAAACAAAAAGAGAAACATCAAGAGATATAAGAAAAAGAGTGCAAATTGCACGCGATCTGCAGACCAAAAGATTCAGAGATAAAAAAATTACCTCAAATTCCGAGATGGGAAATAAGGATATAAAAGAGTTTTGTGTTTTAACAAAAGACTGTCTTGAGCTGTTGCGTTTGGCAGTCACCAAAATGAAGCTTTCGGCCCGCTCATACCAGAGAACCATAAAACTTGCCCGCACTATCGCTGACCTTGAGCAGTCAAAAAATATAAAACCAACGCATGTCGCAGAAGCTCTGCAATTCAGACCCAAGCAGGAAATTTCATAACATAACTAGATAATCGGAGCAATGAACAGAAAATTATTCTACTAAGCCTGTTTTGCTATATCCTTAACGACTGCTTGATTCTTTACTATTCCCCAATCGGCAAAATCGTTTCTGCTCAGTCTTTCGTAAACTTTATCAAGGACACCCAGAAGTTTTGCAAAATACATATTGATAGTAAAGCCATGTCCAACCACTAAAATTTTTTTATTTGAATATTCTTTATCTAGCTCAGAGATTTGCTTAGAAAATCTTTCAAGAGCATGATTTGCGGTCTCCCAACTATTGAATGATTTATCTGGGTTTTTGAGACATTGCCCTATTGTTTTTTCATACTCTTCCATTTCTAAAAAACCACTATTGTCCCTGTTGATCTCACATATCGCTTCCAGCTTGATTACTTTTTTGCCCAATTTCTCGGCAATAGGTAGAACAGTTTTATAAGCCTTATCCTCTGTAGAAGAAAAGATAAGGTCAATGTCATCAAAAACACCCTCTCTTGTCAGTTGACTTGCCTGCTTTTCCCCCACTTCCGAAAGTACCCATCTGCTAACTGGTGCATTTTTATCAATCTTGGTTTTTCCGTGTCTAAGGAAATAAAATGTGTTGTTCATATGGAAAATAATATCAAACACCAATTAGTTAAGACTGTAAGATTCAGATATTCCTACGCATGTCCCGTTTCGACCACTCTCACATATTGCGATCTGAGAAAACACAATGCTGTTTTTGGGAAAATTAGCCAATTGTAAAACTACACTATCTACATCTTCCTCGTTTTTAAGCCTGGTTAAGGTTAGATGAGGAATTTTATATGAAGCCGTATTTGAAATATACCCACTTATCTGTTCGTGAATTTTATCTCTTAGATGTATTACCTTATCATTATCTTTAAAATAGAGTCCAATAAAGGCTTTTGACTCAGTCCCATGCCTTGCATATTTAAAAATGAGGAAGATTTTATCTGTTTCTTTTGCAATATTTTCTAATTCTTCCCTGATCTCTTGTACTTTTTTATCTTCTATTTCAATGTGTAATAAAGTTACGTGAGGAATACAATTCTTTCCTAACCGAAAGAGACAAGAAAATTTTTCATTTATAAGTTCTGAATATTTTTCAAAAGTTTCACCGCCTGTTTTATCTGGCAATAGAACAATACGTATATTCATGGGGCAATTATATCAGAAGTTTTATTCATTTACGGCAACCATGGAGATCTCAAGTCTTGCTCCAAGAGGCAATTCTTTGACACATACGAATTCCCTAGCAGGAAAAGGCTCTTTGAAATAGCTTACATAAACTTCACTTATTTCCCCATACAAAGACATGTCCGTTGTGTATATAGTTGTCTTAACTACATTATTAAATGATACCCCTGCTTTCTCAAGAATGCTTTGGAGATTTTTCATAACTTGATGCGTCTGGTCTTCAATTGTTCCTTCAAGGAGCTTGCCTTCTGGGGTTAAGTAAACTTGTCCTGATGTAAATATAAAACCGTTCTTAGTTATTGATGGAGAAAAAGGTAATACCATAATGATAGTGTATCATGCGTATTCAAAATCAGACAACTGAAAAATGTATCTTGAAAAAATAATTTTTAAAAAGGAGGGATAATTGAGCCACTTGCCGTTATTTGCAGTTCAACTTTTGGCTCTTCTCCTCCTGCGCCCGGTAATGGAACCGGAACGATTCTTGCGGATACATTATGTTTCGGATAGTACTCGGAATGAAAAGTCTGCGGCTTACCAGAATTAAAATTATATGGATCTTCTCCGGTTGCTTCTGGATTTGGATTATTAAGCTGAACCGTATGCTCTACGCCCACGTGCGAATATACATAAACCCCTTCCTCATTAATATGTCCTTCTCCAAGACGAAAACTATCCGTTACTGTATACTCACCTTTAGTACGAGGGGCGCCTTTGAAGACAAACTGGAAACCCCGACTAGCCCTCTCATGTAATGTTGGTTCTTCAATGTGTCCACCAAAAGTTTCAGTTTTTCTTTCTGGTTGTCTTGCTCCTTCTCGAGAAACACCCCTTGCAGCTAATCCGCTGGCTTCTCTATCCTCTGCCATATTGGGTTTATAATATATTTATAACAATTATTTGTCAAGGTAATTATAATTTCCAGGAAAATATTTCCCTTTTCTAAATTTGTATTTTAAAAGATTTGATGTATAATCTACCACACGAAAGATTTTACGGCTCAAATCGCAAATTAAATAAATATGAGATCTAGAAAAGTTCAAAATCGGCACATTTAAGAGTTGCTGGTTTTGTATTAGAATGGCTGAAAGATTTAAGGAATAACTGGAAAAGACAGAATTCTTTCATCCAGATAGAAATGGTTCTGAAGAGTTAATAAAAAGAGTCAATATAGCAGCCGTTCGAAGAATAGGAGAAAAATGGGGTTTGAGAACGAATTAAGGAGGGCAAAAAGAGAAACTGAACTCGAAGAGACAAGAAGAAAGGCGGAAGAATCCAGAAGGGACGCCAAAAGAGAAAGAGAATGGGAAAGAGAGAGACAAAAAACTGAGGAAGAGCGCAGGAGGTTTATCAGAAGGCATATTGGACCGGTCAAACCGATGGTAGACAGATTAATGCGAGATCTTGGACGCGCGACATGGCCAAGTTTTGCATTTGAATATCACGAAGAAATATCAAGCTACGAACCAAAAAGACTTGCTACTTGGACAGTGGGTAGAACAAGAACAATAGGAGGTTTTTTTGGAAAATGGAAGGCAGGACTAAATCCAAAAGATGGCAGTTGGTCATACATGGAGTATTTTGGTATAACATTATGCTTGGACAACGAAGGCAGACTTGTTATAGACAGAGTCCAAGAAGACAATGGAATGAATGAAAATAATTTGAAGAGAGTTTTAAAAGAAATGTATTTAAATGGTCCATCCCGTAGTTATCCATCTACTTCTGAAGGTGGCGTCCATGGTCTGGGCGGATGAGATCCCTCCTTATCATTAGTCTCTAATATTTGTCTAACACCGCTCTCGCAATAGCTTCTTTACGCATGTGTTCTTTACCACCTGGAGTTATAGGATTATCATCATCTACAAATTTATTCGGATCACCAATGACAATTCTTGTTGTCGGAATTAAGATCCTCTCCCTTCTTAAAAGTTCGGTTGCATAAACAATTGCTATGTTTAATCCTGTTTCGAGTCCTGCTTGCAACTGGAGAATATTTCCGGGTCGCGGGAAGTCAAAATTAAAGTGACCTCTAGGGTAAATATTGGCAACTCTCTCGTTTTCCAAAATCTCATTACCATGAAAGAGGCTATCAAAAAAGCCTTTTGGTCTAATAACACGTCTTATGTCCATCACATCAGTGTTAAAATCCCCTGTTTCTAGCTCTTCATCTACAAATTTTCTGAGAGCTCTTCTGAACTTTCCTCTGAAACCGCCTGAGCTGTTTTGTCTTATTATGGAGCTTTCCGGTAGGGCAATCGCAAGGTCTAAGCCTATGTACCCTTCTCCTTTGGGAAGATACAAAAAGGGAGCGGTAATTGGATCAACGGTATACGGTCCAATCCTAAAGTAAGGAGGGTCATCCATTAATCGCCATTGACCTCTTTCAAAGATAAGAGGGTGCTGTATTGTCCTCCAAATTGCTTCTATATCTTGTATGTCGTATGTAATTGGAGATTCATAGACAGGCATCTCCCTTTTGATAAATTGAGGAATAGATCCTCTTGCTGGTCTTTGATCGGGAAATTCAATGATATTACCCTCTCTTTTATTCATATGTATTGCCGATAATACTACTGAGTATTTCCAATGTCAACAATAAATAAATTATAAATGAGGAGGCTATATCAATCTCTGTTGTTTTTTGGATTCTTCGGGGAGTTTTTTACCTAA
Source organism: Patescibacteria group bacterium (assembly GCA_023473785.1). GTDB lineage: Bacteria > Patescibacteriota > Microgenomatia > Levybacterales > UBA12049 > JAMCYD01. Next base: position 2,147 of record JAMCYD010000001.1, on the reverse strand, counting down.
ATGTTCGTAGGCGGCGGGGGTGGCGACTCTTCCTCTTGAAGTCCTTTTTATAAATCCGATCTGAAGAAGATATGGCTCTATTACCTCTTCAAGTGTTCCGACATCTTCAGATATCGTTGATGCAATAGTTTCAAGACCGACCGGCCCACCCCCATGCTTGTCGATTATTGCCTTTAAGAATCTTCGATCAGAACTATCAAGGCCCATCTCATCGACCTCAAGCATTTTCAAGGCCTCCGAAACCAATTCTTTTGTAATTTTTCCCTCTCCTTTTACCTGCGCAAAATCCCTTGCACGTTTTAATAATTTCAAACCAATTCGAGGAGTTCCCCTTGCTCTCTTGGCAATCTGCTTGACACTTTCCTTATCAATTGCGACCTTAAGTTTTCTGGCGGCATTCTCTATAATTATCTCAAGCTCAGTCGGATCATAAAAACTGAGTCTGTGAACTACGCCGAAACGATCACGAAGAGGGGCAGACATAAGCCCGATTCGGGTAGTTGCGCCTATAATTGTAAATTGCGGAAGTTCAAGTCGGAGTGTCCGGGCCGATGGTCCTTTGCCAAGAACAATATCCAAAGCATAATCTTCCATGGCCGGATAAAGCGTCTCCTCAACTACTTTATTAAGTCTGTGAATCTCATCAATAAATAATATGTCGCCTTTTTCAAGATTGGTCAGAATAGATGCCAAGTCCCCTGCCCTCTCAATCGCCGGTCCACTGGTAACTCTGATATTACTTCCCATTTCCCTGGCGATTAAATGAGAAAGGGTCGTCTTACCAAGTCCGGGCGGACCATACAAAAGTATATGCTCTATTGCTTCTTTCCGTTTCCTTGCAGCATTTATAGCAATCTGCAGAGACTCTTTAACCTGTGCTTGTCCTAAAAACCCGGTCCATTCCGAAACCCTAAGGGATGTAAAAAGAACTTCTTCCTCCGGTTCTGTTTCCTCAATTTTTCTCTTCGTTGGTTTATTTTTCATTTTCCTAAGTATTTTAATGCCAGTCTTACCTTTTCCTCCACTCCTTCTATCTTTTTATCAATGTTTTTAATCGCTTCTCTTGCTTCTTTTGCGCTAAATCCAAAACCCTTAAGAGCACTTAAGACTTCTATTGATTCGCCATCTGTCTCTTGAGATAAATCCAGATCTTCAAGGCTTCCAAGTTTTCCCCGAAGCTCAATGATAATTTTCTGGGCGTTTTTCCTGCCAAGTCTTGGCACTTGAGTAAAAAACTCTACATCTCCTTTAATAACTGCCTCAATTATATTTTCCCTATTTCCTACTGAAAAAATATTTATTGCACTTCGAGGGCCAATGCCTGAGACTGAGATTATTCTTTCGAAAAGTTTTAAATCTTCAGCCTGGGAAAATCCGAAAAGCTCCAAAACATCCTCACGGACATAAGTATAAGTATATATTTTAATCTGTGATCCAAGTACGGCACTCCCTAGAACATCTGCCGCAACCGTTACCTTATAGCCTACTCCGTTTACATCAATAATCAGCGTAGTTGCGTCTTTTAATTCTACTTTTCCTTTAAGACTACCTATCATGCTTACCTACTTTTCTTGAAAATAAATGCGTAAGTCCCACTGCCAGAGCATCTGCCGTATCGTCAGGTCTTGGAATTTCCTTAAGATTGAGAATTGTTTTTACCATTTTTCCAACCTGTGCTTTTTCTGCCCTCCCGTATCCTGAAATAGCAATTTTCACTTGCAAGGGCGTATAAACTTCTATTTCTATTTTCTTTTGGGCTCCTGCTAATAGCACCACTCCCCTTGCCTGCCCGACTACAAAAGCGGTTTTTGCATTGGTGTTGAAAAAAAGCTCTTCAACCGAAAGCGCCTTAACTTTGTACTTATTTATTAAACTTATAATCTTATCGTAAATTTCAGAAAGTCTTTTTGGCGTCTCAAGACTTGAAGGTGTTTCAAAACAACCATAATCAAGAGCCAAAAATTTACCGCTGCTTTCTTCTATAATTCCCCAGCCTGTTCTGGCAATTCCCGGATCTATGCCTAATACTCGCATAAGTTGAGTAAATTATACCACTAAAGTAAGTGTTGTAATAAAGTAAAAGTTAATGTAGAATATAAACCTAATGAAGCGAGAGAAATTAACAGTTGAAAAAAGAAAAATTGTCG
>JAMCYD010000007.1 GCA_023473785.1 Patescibacteria group bacterium | reverse complement strand
CCAAAGTAGCACTATCCGGATGCTCCAGTATTAGGTTGGCAATTTTTGCCGATATAGGAAGCACTTCAAAGATTCCAATTCTTCCGAAATAGCCCGAATTTCCACATTTTTCACACCCCTTGCCTCTGTAAAGTTTTATTTCTGTATCTGCCATAGGAAATAAATTTCCAAGTACATTTTTCATTTCATCTATTATCTGCTTGGGTGGCACATAGGGTTCCTTGCAATAAGAGCAAACTTTTCTTACAATTCGCTGTCCTGCTATTGCATTCATGGTCGAGGAAAGCAGGAATGGCTCTGCTCCAAGATCAATAAGACGGGGCAGTGCTCCTGCGGCATCTGAGGTATGAAGGGTTGAAAAGATAAGATGACCGGTTAATGATGCCTGAAGAGCAAGCTCGGTTGTTTCTTTGTCTCGTATCTCTCCAACCAGTACGATGTTTGGATCCTGACGCAGAAAAGATCTAAGCCCTGTTGCAAAAGTAAGACCTACCGCCTGATTGATTTGAACTTGATTAACTCCTGGCATTTGGTACTCAATCGGGTCTTCAAGTGTCATAATGTTAACTCTGGTTGTATTTAATTTTTCCAACACCGAATAGAGAGTCGTCGTTTTACCACTTCCAGTTGGTCCGCAAACAATTATAATTCCATGGGGACGGAGTATTGCTGTTTCCAGATTTTTTAAAGAGGATCCATTCAAACCCAATTCCTGAAGAGCGGGAATACCCCCTGATTTTCTAAGAAGCCTCATCACGGTTTTTTCGCCAAAAGAAGTAGGCATTACAGAGATACGAAGATCAACCTCATTCTCTCCGACTTGAAAATTAAAACGGCCGTCTTGCGGAGTACGATGCTCGTCAATCTTCATGTCTGAGAGAATTTTTATACGAGAAATTACTGCTTCTTGTACGCTTTTGGGGAGACTTAGCTTGTCATACAAAATGCCGTCAATTCTGTATCTTACCCTAACTCTATCTTCCTGCGGTTCGATGTGTACGTCAGACGCCCTGCTTGAAGCTGCATATTCCAAAATCGTTGAAACAATTTTGGCAATCGGTGCCTCTTTTATAATTTCTGCAATTTTTTTGCTGTCAACCGTCTTTGGTTTATCATATTCTTCTGTTTGTTTCAGCGCCTCGCCAACCTCTCCTACTATCTCTTGATGATATTGCTGATTTACGGCTTTTTTGACATCGTCCAAAGTAGCAGAGAAGGTTTTTATATTAAGACCTGTTTTCTGCCGAACAAACTGCAAAGCCTCTAAATCAACAGGGTTGGCCATTGCAACGGAAAGAGTTCTTGTGCTTTCATCATATAAAAATGGAATGAGCAGAAATCTTTCCGCAACCGCACGGGGAATAAAGCCGAGAGCCACAGGAGAAAATGAGGTGGCCTCAAGCGAGATAAATGGAACACCAAGTATTTTTGCTTTTGCCTCGGCAACCCCCTGAGGGGAAACAATGCCTGAAAGAGTCAATATTTCCTCATAGGATTTGTTCTGACTTGCACTCTTTACTTTTATGTCATTGTATTGATCAGAAGTTAATAAGTGCTCTAAAAGTAAAATGTCAAGAATATTTTTTTCTTCTTGGATAGCGTTTAAATCTTGGGCAGGCATCACTTCTATACTACGGAAAAATCAGTTATAATGTCAAGGAGCTTCACCCTTATGCAATCTATTTTAATATCATCAAAAAACAGAAAAAATGCGCTTGAATACGCATTGTCCTTATCTAAAAAAAATGGGGTTGCCGACATTGATGTAGATGTCGCAAGTCATGAAAAAACAGTCGGAATTGAAGATATAAGAATTATACAAAAGAGACTTTTTCTAAAACCTGCCAAGGGAAGCGTCAAGGCAGTTGTTATAGAAGCCTACGAGGGACTAACGATTGAAGCGCAAAATTCACTCTTAAAGGTGCTTGAGGAACCGCCTGAAAGTACTATTATAATGGTAGTCGTTCTAAATAAAAATCTCATACTCCCAACCATCCTTTCAAGATGCAAGGTTATCGAGACAAAGGAAGACTTACAAGAGCTTACAGAACACGAGATATCCCAAGGCCTGAATATTTTAACGTCGATATTGAGAAACGGGGTAGGAAAGAAGCTAAAACTTGCCCAGGATTTCGGCAAAAGCAGAGAAGAAGCAATAATCTGGCTAGAACAAATACTAATTATTACCAGAAAAATTTTAATTGATAAAATAATTGACCCTTCCAAAAAAGAAGGGACACTTTCGACATCTGAGTGCTTAAATATTCTAAAGCGCTTTCAAAAAACCTATATTATTATTAAAACTGCCAATGTAAACCAACGATTTGCACTTGAAAATCTCTTTCTATCGCTCTAGAATGTGCCGGAGGGAACAGATTACTTTATAGCATTGCTGTATTAAAGAGGATGTCATGAATGACCAGGAAAAAGTAAAAAAACTTAAGGCTTTCGGTATTTTTAACGAGCTTTCGGAAAAAGAATTATTATCAGTTTCAAAATTTATTCATCATAAAATTCTACCCCCAAAGACTATTTTCATCTCCCAAGATAGCAAGCCTGATGTTATTTATCTTCTATATAAAGGATTGGCTCGGGCATTTAGGGACACAGACGAAGGAAAAGATATAAGTTTATCGGTTATTGGGCAAGGAGAAATAATTGGAGAAATGGGAGTTATAGAAGATTTACCTAGATCGGCAAGCGTTGAAACAATAAAAGAAACAGAAGTTTTTCTTCTCACCAAAGAAAACTTTATAAATCTTTTAAAAACTCATCCAAAAGCATCTATAAATCTTCTAAAATCTTTATCAAAAAGGCTTAGGAATCTGACTGAGAGAGTAGAGGGGGTTGTGGCAAAAAGTATGGAGGATAGAACTCTTGAGGCATTGCAAATTTTATCAAAGTTTTTTCTAAAAAAAGAAATCCTCCTATCGCATGAAGAACTAGCTACTATTGTCGGCGCAACACGCGCAAGAGTTACGGAAGTGTTGGATAATTTAAAAAATAAAGGAAAAATAGAGCTTCACCATCGCAAAATAAAACTCCTCTAACTGTTCCCCAAAGAACAGAAATAATATGAATCCAGTTTTATAATTAACCGATATGAGGCCTATTGAAGTAGAACATTATCCATTCAAGATCGGTGAGGATGAGTGCGTAATTGATTCTGCAATTTCCAATCAAATGAAAGAATTATTTAGCAACTCTATGTTTTCTGATCATCTTAGAGAGGAGCTACCGAAGCGCCTTTACGTTCATTATCTAAGAGCAAGGTTTATGTTTTGGGACGAAGAGGCACTGAGAAGCAAAGGATTTCCCAATGCAAACCTATATTACCACGGGAAAGAGCATGCTGTATTTCAAACCACCTACGATGCCGCAACCATAATGCGGGCTTTGTTATCCAGAGGAGATAGACTATCTTCACACTTAACTCAAGAAGGAGTCGTAGCAACAATTATAGCAGCTATGTATCACGACACGGGGTTTGTTTATCAAAAACAGCCTCTGGCAAATTTTGCAAGAATGTCTCCGGTTCATGTAGAAGAAAGTAAAAGGGCTGCTGTTGAGTCACTCGAAGCCTTAAGACTGTCAAGCGAGTTAGATATGGAAAAACTTAAAAAGCTTGTTGTTATCGGCATACACGGAACATATTTCCCATACGATGAAGAGGCAACAGATGAAGGGAGAAAACTTATAGATAGTTTACCTCTAGAAGACAGAAAGGAAGCACAAATCGTGAGACTCGCAGTTCAATTTGCAGACTTGGGCGGGCAAACTGCGAGGATTGATAATTACCCTGATGGACTCTTAAGACTTAGGGAAGAAATGAACGCTTGTAGGCAAGGACTTGGAGATAGAGTTATAGGAGAAAGTCCAGATGAAGTTGAAAAGAAAAGAAAAGAGTTCATAAAATTCGTTGTTGATAAAACCGTAGGAAAAACAGGAAATGCATTTCTTGGAACAAATGATCATAGTTTTTCAAGAGAATGGCGCAAAACCTCCGCTTCCTCGCGATAAGCTTGAATTTCTGGTAAAATTAGAAGCATCTCTTTCTAAAAGAAATGTTTTCAAAACTTAAAAAATTACTTTATTTCCCGGGGGCTTATTATTTTAGGTTTTTTGCCAAAATAAGGCTTTCTTTTTGGAAGCCAAGAATTATTGTGGTCACCGGCTCAAGCGGAAAAACCACTCTTTTAAATCTTATAGAATCTCAAATCGGAAATAGGGCAAGATACACTCATCACGGAAATAGCAGCTACGGGATTCCGTTTAATATCTTAGGATTTAAAAGAACTAATCTTACGGCCGACGAATGGATTTTTCTTTTTCTGTTTGCACCATTTAAGTTGTTTTCAAAGTTGCCGGAAGAAAAATTATACGTTGTCGAAGCAGATTGCGACAGACCAAATGAAGGTAAATTTTTAGCAACGCTTCTTAAACCCGAAGTCACACTTTGGACCAACTCGACAAGAACACATAGCATGAATTTTGATTCATTGGTAAAGAGTGGAAAATTTAAAACAGTCGAGGAGGCAATTTCTCATCAATTCGGGTATTTCTTAGAACATACATCAAAACTTGTCATGGTAAACGGGGACTCTGAGATTATCAAAAAAGAACTCCCCAGAACAAAAGCAAAAATAGTATCTGTAGCAATAAAAGATCTTGCGAATTATAAAGTATCGCTAAGCGGCACTGAATTCAAAACCCGCGAAAAAACATTTAAGCTTAAGTATCTCTTGCCCATGGAAAACTTTTATTCTCTGGAAATGTGCTTGGGCCTTTTGTCATATTTAGAAATTTCCGAAGATGAATCATTTGGCAAATTCATTCTGCCTCCGGGGAGAAGCAGTCTTTTTGATGGCATAAAGAAAACTAAAATTGTGGACAGCAGCTATAACGCTAATCTTGACTCAATGACTGTAGTTTTGGATATGTTCGACAAGATTCCGTCAGGGAATAAATGGACAATATTGGGAGACATGCTTGAGCAGGGGAAAAGTGAAAAAGAAGAACACGAGAAACTGGCAGGAATAATAGCCAAAATGAAACTTGAAAGAATAATACTTATGGGTCCACGGGTATCTGAGTATACTTACCCCAGGCTCAAAAAACTACTCGGTGATAAAGCCAAAATAGAAAAATTCTTAATTCCCAAGGAAGTTCTTGATTATCTAAAGTTAAATCTTAAGGGAAATGAATTACTTCTTTTTAAAGGAGCAAGATTCCTGGAAGGTGTTGTGGAAAACTTGCTTTTGGATAAATCGAATTCAAAGTATCTTTGCAGGAGAGAAAAAGTATGGCAAAAAAGAAGACGCGATTGGGGACTATAAATAAATTTGAAATTAAAAATTTGAAATTAAAAATTTATATCCTTCACGGATGGAGCTATTCGGTAGAAAAATGGGCGCCTTTTATTAAAGAGCTCGAATCAAAAGGCTTCGATTCAAAGCTTCTTAAGATTCCCGGACTAACAGAAAAAAACGATAGGGTTTGGGACATAGGTGATTACGTTACATGGTTAGATGAAAATCTAAAAAAAGAAAAAGGAAAGATTATTCTCATTGGTCATTCAAACGGAGGCCGCATTGCTCTTAACTTTGCAATTAAACATCCTGAAAAAATTTCAAAATTAATTCTGATTGACAGCGCCGGGATTTACCATAGCAATGCATTTACCAAAACGAAAAGAACAGGATTTTTAATCTTAGCAAAAATAGGCAAGAAGATTATGCCCCTGACAGGTGCACGTAAGTTGCTTTACCTTCTAACCGGAGAAAAAGATTATGAAACTGCAAGTCCAATCATGAAGAAAACCATGTTAAATCTAATTCAATCGGACAAATCTTTGCTTACCGAAAAAGTAAAAGTTCCTACTATTATTATCTGGGGCGAAAATGACAAAGCTACTCCCTTATCAGACGGGAAAATCTTAAACGGGAAAATAAAAAACTCCAAATTGTATGTAATCGATGGAGCAAAACACGCGCCCCAATTCACCCATACTAAAGAGGTACTAACTAAAATATATGAGCATATTTAATTCTTTGGGCTCTAATTATAATTTAAAATACGTTTTAAGATCTCTATTTTCAAATCCTGCCGGCCAAAATCAAAAACTTAAAAATTTTCTTGAGAAAAAATACCAAGGGAAAGCTGTTCTTACTTACAAGGGAAGGGAAGCCTTAACCCTGGCTCTTAAAATTTTAAATTTGCCAAAAGAAAGTAGCGTTATAATAAACGGCTTTACTTGCTATGCAGTTTATAAAGCGGTTGAGGAGGCTGGTCTTACTCCAATCTGCTTGGATTTGGAAGAGAAAAATACCGATCTAAATTTCGCTGCGCAAACTCTAGAAAAAATTTTAAAAGAAAATAAAAATATCAAAGTAGTTGTCATTCAAAACACGCTAGGATACCCAACTGATATCGAAAAGGTTGCAAAAATTTGCCGCGAAAAAAACATAATTCTTATCGAAGACCTTGCGCATTGCATCGGAGCAAAATACAAAAATGGGAAAGAAACAGGCAGTATGGGGGATTTTGTCGCTTTATCTTTCAGCCAGGACAAAGTTGTAGATGCGGTTTGCGGAGGCGCATTAGTTATAAGAAACAAAAAATACGCAAGCTCGGAAAACCTCCAATTTAAAGAACCTGCAAATCAGACAAAAGACAGGCTGTATCCCTTATTCACCTACAAAATAAGATTCCTTTATAACTTAGGGCTTGGAAAGATATTACATTTTATTCTGAAAAGATTAAATCTTTTATCCGAGCCGATACAGGAAGGGTTTTATGAATTTTATTTTTTACCAAATTGGTATTGCAATTTAGCACTATTTGAATTTGCTAATTTACCTAAAAAATTAAGCCACAGAAGAAAAATTGCCCAGATTTATGCAAAAAAGTTGAATAAGAAAATTTTAAATCCGAATATTGTAGAGAAAATTTCTATCTCTTCTAATTTAAGATTCCCGATTTTTGCTGACAACAGAGAAAGATTAATCCAATTTCTCAAGAAGGCAAATATTTTCGTTTCGGACATTTGGTACAATGACGTTGCACCCGAATGTCCAAACGCAGTTGAAATTTCCCACGCAATCCTAAACCTGCCGACTCATATAAATGTTAGCGAAAAAGATGCTTTAAAAATTTCGGAAAGGATAAACGAATGTCTGAAATCAGCATAAAAGAAGTTATCCAAGAGAAGGAATGGAAAGATTTTATTGAAAAACATAGAGATGCTAATTTTTTGCATTCCTGGTATTGGGGCGAGTTTCATAAGAACCTTGGCAAAACTATCAGAAGAACAGGATTCTACGAAGGGAAAAAGATAACAGGAGTAATGCTATCGATTGTTGAGGATGCAAAAAGAGGAAAGTATCTGACTGTTCCCGGCGGACCAATTATTGATTGGAAAAATTCTTCTCTTGTCAAATCTTTTGTTAGGGAAACAAAAAAGATCGCAATATTAAACGACTGCGCTTTCGTAAGAGTCAGACCGCAACTTCTATCGGATGATTTTTCAAAAAAAATCTTCAAAGACAATGGTTTCATCAATGCGCCAATCCATCTTCACGCGGAGCTGACCTCTCAGCTTGATATCACAAAACCCGAAGATGAACTCTTGGCAAACATGAGAAAAACTACAAGATACGAGATTAAAAAAGCTCTGTCTTTGGGAATTGAAGTGACAGCCACAAAAGATCTACGAGAAATCAGAGGATTTTATGACCTGCAAATTCAGACTTCCAAACGGCAAAAATTTGTTCCTTTCTCTTATGAATATCTTTACGAACAATTTAAAGTATTTGCCCAAAACGATACGGCACTTTTGTATAAAGCACGAATGGGGAAAAAACTTCTTGCCCAGGCTTTCGTAATTTTTTACGGCAGTGAGGCGGTCTATCATTATGGAGCGTCAACGGATGAAGGACGTAAATACCCCGGCGCGTATCTAATTCAATGGCAGGCGATTTTGGAAGCCAAAAAACGCGGTATGACCCGCTATAATTTCTGGGGCGTATCACCAACTGATAAGGAAAAACACAGATTCCACGGATTATCACTTTTCAAGCGCGGCTTCGGCGGAGAAGATGTGGAATACCTGCATGCCCAGGATTTGATCTTAAATTATCCTAAATACCTTTTGAATTATGCAGTTGAAACTGTGAGAAAATTTAGAAGAAACCTCTAAATACCTATTGTTTTTGAACCCCATAGTTTGTTTTTTTGCCTCTTCTTTGATAGAATCCCACTACTATGTCGCCTGAAAAAGTACCTCCGTCTCCAAAAGAAAACTGGGACACTTTTGAAGCCCGGCTTTTTCCTTTTTCCCAAGAGGATAAAACTAGAATAGAATTTGCCTACCAGCTTTCTAAATATGCCCATAGAGGACAGAGAAGAATTGGCGGAGAAAGATATTTCGAGCACCCCCGAAGCGTAAGCTTAATCTTACTTGATGAATGCGGTATTAGAGATGCTTCTGTTATTTGCGCAGCCCTTTTACACGATTCTCTGGAAGATACGGCGATCTTTGGAAATCCAACCAAATTAAGGCCTGCAAGATTTACTGCATTTAGCGCTGAGCTGATTTCTCGTATTTTTTATCCGGAAACTGCAGAAATGGTGCAGTCACTAACAGAACCTTATATTGATGGGGTAGAAGTAAAGGATAAAAAACAGGCAAAAGCAGTAAAGTATGACCGCTTGAGAAATGCTTCCGAAGAAGCACTGCTTATTAAGATGGCAGACAGGCTGCATAACCTAAGAACTTTCTTTCCAAAAAGAGGGGAGAAAACTCCGGAACAAAAAATAACAGAAACACAGGAGATTTTAATCCCGATCTTCAGGCGTGCCGAAGGAAAATACCCTACTCAAACACAACATTTGCTAGAAGAGATAAATAAAGCCATCGCAGCTCTTAAATTAAGAAACTTCTAGAAATCCCAGACTGACTCTGGAAAATTTGGTTTTAAAGTTAACCAATAAATTCTTGTAAAAATACTGCAAATTAAATTAAATAACTATATCAAAAAATTAACTAGTATTAGAGTAAATAAAATATTCTAATTCTAAAGCTAAAACATAAATTTTGTATCCTGAGGCAAAAAAATGAGTATTTTTCGAGGTAAAATTGAAGCTAAAAAAAATGTTGAGTGGCTTTGATAGATATATTAACAGTTGACACTGTGCCCAAGCTATCATATTCTGAATTTAGTTCTATTTCTATAATATAGGACTAAAATAACTGTATGAAATTTTTAAAACGACTAATAACCGGTAAGCCCAATAATTTATCTATGGTAATAATAGCAATTATTGCCGCTATAGGTTCGTATCTTGGTTCGACAACTATCTCTAACAGAAATATTAACAGCCTACAAGTGCAAACAAATCAAAAACTACAAGCAATTCAATCTCAATCGCTACAAGTATTTAACCAACCAAAAATCGACGTGTTGGGAGACGCCAACAAAAAGGAAGAGAATAATAATGGATTCAATACTGATAATTGGATTTTTGCTTACGAAACCTCTCCAAACAAAGAGGGCTATTACTGTCCGGACAATCCTGCTTTCCCCTCATGGTTTATGTGGTCTAAGAATAAACACAATGCAGATTTTGAAACTCAAATTTATTTTTCTCTATTAGATAGAACAGACAATGGTAAAAATCCTACTCTATATTTAAGTTATGGTGATAAAACTGGAGCCGCACCTGACACATTCTATAGAATCAACATCCTTGATGGTGATTTAAGCACAGTAAGACTTTATGGTCGCGGAGGTAATAACAGTTTACAATTTGATAGATCAATTCATAGGGCATCTCTTGATAAGTTTATTACTTTTACAATCTCTCCAGTTTTCCCCAACAAGAAATCATCTACTCTAATACTAAACCCTGTCCTTTCTTTTCAGCTTGATGGAAAACAATACGATTTTGATTCAAAAAAAGAATTTAAAGTAGATCTACCGCTAACTTCAGCCAATGAGCAAGGAGATGGTTTTCAATATGGGATAGGTATATCCCAGGGCGATTGTTTCAAAATTATCTCTTCTAATATATAGCATCGAAATAAATTTGAAATTTGGTTTTGAACATTATAATTGTTGACAAAATAAACCCATAGGATTATCATCTGCTAATGAAGACAGACATTGCTCAATTTATCCCTTTTTATCACGAAAATTTTGAATTTAAAAAAAGTTTAATTAAAGCTGCCCGTGACCAAGATAAATCTAATATATCAGGTATGCTTTCAGCTACTTTAATATATGCGAATACTGTAGATTATTTGGCGTTTCATATCCTCGAAAATCTCAGAACAATTGTTTACCTAACTACATATACGGAATTAAACGCAACTATATTTTATGCAGGAAGCAATGAAAGAAAAGATGAGCCCTTAGGCAATATTGTTGAGAAACTCAAGAATTACGATTTCCCAGACAAAAAGGATATGATCCAAGACTTATCTGATTTTAATGAATTAAGGAAAAAATACGTACATAATTTTCTTAAAATAGATAGCAGTAATTCTTTAGAATTGGATAAGGCTGACAAAGAATTATTGGAGATTATAAAGATTAGCGAAAGAATAATTACTAGATATGACAAGATTGTGCAAGGAATAAGAGATTCGTGGTCTGCATATACTGACAGACTAAACAGAAGATTGGGCTTAACTGCCCCCCCAGCGATTAATCCTGATATAATTCCTGAAACTAATCCTCCAGTTAATGAAAAAAGGGATAAGCCAAAAAAAGTTAGGAAGAAATAATTTTCTTCCTTTGGAAACCCTTGGAATTTTTTGTTCCTTCGATAGCACCAGGATCTACGTCATTCGCTTAAAAAGCCACTGGAAATCGTTGGCTGATTTTGCTCCCTCGATTGCACTCGGGATCGCAGTTAGGCTTTAATTCACTACTGGAATTATACGCCTAACTTTGATAAACTAAGTTGTAATGGCGAAGAAGATAGAGAAAACTAAGGCCCCTAAATCAGACTATTCTGCAGAGCATATTCAAGTTTTGGAAGGCTTGGAACCGGTCAGAAAAAGACCGGGAATGTATATCGGCTCAACCGATGTAATCGGACTTCATGAAACACTTCGGGAAATTATAGACAATGCGGTGGATGAAGCATTGGCCGGGTTTGCAAAAAATGTCTGGATAGTCTTAAACGACGATGGAAGCGCAACTGTAGTAGATGACGGACGGGGAATTCCGGTTGATATCATGCCTGCCTACAAAAAATCGGCGCTTGAGATAGTAATGACCAAGCTTCATGCCGGCGGCAAATTCGGAGGCTCTGCTTACAAAATATCCGGCGGACTGCATGGTGTAGGATCATCTGTCGTCAATGCGCTCTCAGAGTGGCTTTGGGCAGAAGTAAAAAGAGATGGCAAAATCTACAGACAGGAATACGAAAGGGGAGCGCCGAAAACGAAAGTTGTAGAAGTTGGCAAATCAAGCGATCCGCTTTCTGATATAAACTCGACTATTAAGACCGGGACTACCATAACATTCCTACCGGATGAAAAGATTTTCTCGACGCTAGAGTTTGATTTTGATGTCATCAAAAAAACCATAAGAGAGCGGGCTTATCTTGTCCCAAGTCTTTATTTTCATTTCTACGATTTAAGACATGGACAGAAAAAAGAAACCCATTATTATTTTGAAGGAGGGATAACATCGCTTGTTTCAAGACTAAATGAGAACAAAGATCCGCTTCATAAAGTAATATTTATAAAAAAACAAGAGGGGGAGGTAGAGGTTGAAGTCGCGCTTGCCTACAACAATGGCTATTCGGAAAACGTAGAAAGTTATGTAAATGTCATCAATACAATAAACGGCGGAACTCATCTGACAGGATTTAGAATGGCACTGACTCGGGCCATTAATGATTATGGGAAAAAAATTGGAAGCTTCAAGAACGAAGAAGACTCAATCACAGGAGACGACACAAGGGAAGGCTTAACTGCTGTTGTCTTTGTCAAAATGCCTCAGGACAAAATTCAATTTGAGGGGCAAACTAAAGGAAAATTGGGCAACGCGGAAATTCAACCCCTGGTTCAAGTTATTGTCAAGGAAGGACTAACTACTTTTTTTGAAGAAAATCCCTCTGAAGGGCGAAGAATACTTGAGAAGGTATATTTGGCAGCCAAAGCAAGACTTGCAGCCAAAGCCGCCAAGGAGGCAATCCTTCGAAAAGGAGCGCTTGAGGGCTCGTCTCTGCCCGGAAAGCTTGCAGACTGTCAAGAAAAAGACCCGGCAGTTTCAGAACTATATATAGTAGAAGGAGATTCAGCAGGAGGCAGTGCCAAGCAGGGGAGAGACAGAAAATTTCAGGCGATTCTGCCAATAGGCGGAAAAATACTAAATACAGAAAGGGCAAGACTTGATAAGATAATAGAGCACGAAGAACTGAAAAATCTGATTATTGCTCTTGGCGCAGGCATTGGAGAAAACATAAGATTTGAAAAACTTCGATATCATCGGATTATCATTATGACTGATGCGGATGTAGACGGTGAGCATATTGAGACACTCATTTTGACATTTTTCTATAGACACCTGCCCGAAGTCATAAAACAGGGATTTTTATACATCGCCCAACCGCCTCTGTATAAACTCCAAGCTGGAAAAGACATACAATATGCATATTCTGACGAAGAGAAAGATAAAAATATTGCATCAATTAGGGCAAAAGGCGCAAAAAATATTATTAATATCCAAAGATACAAAGGTCTGGGGGAAATGAACCCCCAGCAGCTTTGGGAAACTACAATGAATCCGGCAAACAGAATTTTAAAACAGATTATGACAGAAGACGCTGAGGAAGCGGATGCGGTATTTACTATGCTTATGGGCGACGAAGTTCCGCCTAGAAAACACTTTATACAAAGTAACGCGAAAATGGCAACCCTGGATATTTAATACTTGAGAATAAAATTATAATATGGATATTAAAAAATTATCAGCGGGGAAGAATCCGCCGGAGGAGATAAACGTTTTTATCGAAATTCCGCAAGGCGTTTCGGTAAAGTATGAACTCGATAAAGACTCGGGCATGATTTTTGTCGATAGATTTCTTTATACAGAGATGAATTACCCCTTCAACTATGGATTTATACCAAATACTTTAGCGGATGACGGCGATCCGGTCGATGTTTTGGTTTTATCAAGCAAACCCGTTGTCCCGGGTGTCGTAATTCCTTCACGTCCAATCGGAATGCTTGAGATGGAAGATGAAGCGGGGGTCGATAATAAAATTATCGCGGTCCCAATGGTCAAAGTCGATCCAAAGTTTAAAGACTATAATGATGTGTCGGATATTCCGGACAAAACCAAAGACGAGTTAAAATATTTTTTTGAAAATTACAAAAAAAATGAGCCGGGCAAATGGGTAAAGCTAAAAGAATGGAAAGGACAAAAAGAAGCCTTAGAAGATATTAGAAAAGCAATGAGGT
>JAMCYD010000028.1 GCA_023473785.1 Patescibacteria group bacterium | reverse complement strand
CAATTTGCGCAGTTGATACCGAAGACAAAAGACCAACTAGTAATCCGAACTTTTCATCTACTAATTTTTTACCAACCAGGATAATAAGAAAAACAAAGATTATATAAAATAATGTTAATACTATCCAAGGTGTCATTACTGCGTTTGGGTAAACGGCAGTTGCTGCCATAATAAACCAATACCACTCTCCTCCGGTTTGGATCGGAGCACCGGAAGAAAACGGACCAAGAAGAGGAATTTTATGAGCTTCTAAAGCGTATCGAGCAACTAGTGCGTCATGCGCCTGATCATATGCCAAGCCCCATCTATTTTCGTAATTATAAAAGCGCAACAAGCCGGAGAAAATAATAATTAGAAAAACTAAAACACCAAACCAATGCTCTTTGATAAATAATTTAGTTATTATTAGTAATTTATTTTTCTTCACTAACTAATTTACAAACCTATACTTAAGAAGCGTCCACAAGGCAATCGATCCGTCCTTTATAGCATTAAGTTTTTTTCCTTCGTCATATCCCCTTGGTTTTGTTACAATTGGAATTTCTAGAATTTTATACCCTTTTTTTAATAATTTAGAAGTTATTTCAGGCTCAAAATCGAAGCGTTTCGAATTAAGCTCAACATCCTTAAGCGCTTTCTTTGGAAAAAGTTTGTAACATGTCTCCATATCCGTAATCCACTGCCCATACAAAATACTCGTTATGAGACTTAGAAATCGATTTCCAAAATAGTGGATTAGAAAAAGAGGCTTACTTTCATCTTTTGTCAGATTTGGTAGGCGATTAAGTCTTGTGCCATATACAACTTTTGCTTTCTCTTTTTGAATAGGCAGGATCAATCTTTTTATATCATTTGGATCATATTCCAAATCTGCATCTTGAATAAGTATATAGTCGCCTGTTGCGGCTTCAATGCCAGTCCTTACCGCTGCCCCCTTACCTTGATTCTTCTTGTGAAATATCTTTTTTATACCACCTGATTTTGATCCGCTTTTGGCGGATTGAATTTTGAATCTTGAATTATCCGTAGATCCATCATCTACAACTATAACTTCTTTATCAACACCAGAAATTTTAATGCCCCCAACCTTTTCTAAAACTTGTTTTATTGTCTTTTCTTCATTAAAGACCGGAATTATAATTGATAATTTCATTATGTTTAAATAATCTCTCTATCTTTTTTTATGAATAACTTTTGATATCCCAAGCTTGATTTTATGATTTTCGGAAGCAGAATGAAAGCCTTAAGAAATCCTAATAAAAATGCGACATCTCCTCTTAAAATTGCTTTTGCAAAATGATAAGGAAGCCAAAGAAAATGAAGTAATTGAAAATCCCAATCCGTTGCATTTTCCCAAACAAAAATAAATTGATTCCTGTAAGCTATTGTTTTTATCTGAAAAGAAGAATGTTTACTTTTGATTGCTCCTTTTTCGTGCTCATGATAAACAACGCTTTTTGGTTCAAATAAAATTTTGTACCCTGCCTTCAAAGCCCTGTAGGATAAGTCTATATCTTCGTAGTAGAATGGATCGTAAAGTTCGTTAAGGCCTGAAAGCCTGTCCCAAATTGTTTTTCTGAAAGCCCCGCTTCCCCCACTGACCCAAAGAGTATCTGTTTTATTGACCTCTCCCCGCCTATGTACTAAAAATCCTCTTTTCCAAGCACCCAATCCCCTTCCTCTAAGTATTGTCTTATCGCCCTCTATGCTTTTGTCCATGCATCCGACTGCAAAGACTTTTGGATCTTTAAAATGCTCCAAGAGATGATTAAGAAAATCTTTCTCTGGAAAAACATCAGTGTTTAATAAAATAACTATTTCTCCCTTTGCTTTCTTAACTCCCTTATTGACCGTTGAAGAAAACCCTAAGTTTTTATCATTTATAAAAATCTCCACATCGTATTTTTTTAAAAGATCTACCGATTTATCGGTTGAGTCGTCATCGACTATAATTATCTCCGTTTCACCGTCTTTATAATTTTCTAAAATCTTCAAAAGTCTTGGCAAACTTTTTTCCAAAAGCTTTTCCCCGTTATAGTTTGGCACAACAATGCTTATGTCCATAATCAAAAAAGGGTGTTATAAAATTCTACTACGTGTTTCCCTTCGGGAATAATTATTCCTCTAAAATTAAAATCTGTAAGATAAATTTTTGTTTCTTTTCCGTCAATTTTCGCATGCCACGTCGGGTAGAAACTGTCTGTTAAAACCAGAAAGCCTTTACCCATATTGTTTGTGCTAATTAAAACACTATCTTCTCTATAATCAGTAATACTTGCTTGACCAATATTCCAGCCTGACTTAAATAAGTTTTTGTCTAAAACTGTTTCTACGATAGCTGTTGAGCTCAGCGAATAATTAGCATCTAATAACTTATTTATTGCTTCCTGCTTGGAATTTGTAAGCAGGGTTTTGCTTACGAAAAACGCTCTGGGTAAAACCGATGAATTTTCATAGATTAGAATATGTTCGCTATTAAAAACCTGTTTAAAAGTCGTATCCTTCAAGGGCTCAAGGCTTAAAACGTAC
>JAMCYD010000020.1 GCA_023473785.1 Patescibacteria group bacterium | reverse complement strand
TCCTCGTCATTTGTTGTAGCATCTCAAGTCAATAATGTTTTATATATTTTCATAATAGGCACTGGTGAAGTAGACATAAAAAGAGGTGATGAATTCGGCACGCTACTTAAATCCCAGGAGGAATCTCCTGTCTCTATAAAAGCTGCTTCTGGGCTATTACAAGATGGAGATATAATAATTCTTCAAACAAAACAGTTTACGGATATAATTACAGATCCGATTCTTTCCTCATCGCTTGATAGCAAACCTCCGGAAGAAATCGCAGAAATCCTAGCTCCCTTAATTCATGAAGCGGAAAAAGGAGGATCTGCCGCAATAATTATTAAAATAAAAGAAAATGCTAAGGAGGAAATTTCAGCTGAGGGGATAAAAGAAAACGAACAGGATTTTTCGGAGGAGTCTTCTAGATATTTTTCGAAAATCAATAAATATCTCTCTCCCTTTACTGCAAAAATAAAACAGTCAAACGCGAACAGATTGAATCACTCAAGAAAAATTTTCTTAACAGTGGCCTTGATTCTTCTTATTGTCTTTGTGCTTGCGGTAAATTTTGCGGTTAAAAAACAGGAGGATAGTAAAATTCACGCCTTGTTTGAAAAAACCTATCCCGAAGCTTTAAAAAAGTACGACGAGGGACAAAGTCTTTTGGGACTTAATAAAAATCTAGCCAGAGATAGCTTTACCGCTTCTTGGAAAATACTAGACGCTGAGAAATCAAAATTCCCAAAAAATTCAAGGGAGGAGAAACAGATGCTTGATCTTTTAGAAAAAGTGACTAAAGAGCTTGAAGCTAACTCACCGGAAAAAATTGCTCAAGATCTTAATAGAAGTAAAATTTCAATTAGTATTGAAAATGGTTCAGGCCTTGAGGGGACTGCAGGAAAAGCCTCTGATTTTTTAAAAGGAAAGGGCTATAATATCGTCTCAACTGCAAACGCAGACAACTATAATTACAAAGGAACGACAATAAAAGTCAAAAACTCTACTAACGCTTACTTAGATCTTCTTAGGAAAGATTTGTCAGAGAAATATACTGTCAGCAATACCTCCTCTGACCTGCCCCAAGACTTTACTGCCGACGTCTTGGTTATTATCGGAAAATAAAATTTACTTTTTGCTCCTTTTCTCGTATCATACACTTGTAGTAAATCTAACAAGTTATGAAAATAATAAATAAAAGGGCGTTTTTCGATTATGAGATCCTAGAGCGCTTCGAAGCTGGAATAAACCTAATCGGAGCAGAAGTTAAGGCAGTAAGACTTGGTCACGCAGACTTAACAGGAAGTTTTGTAAAGTTTATCGGCAGCGAAGCTTACCTTGTCAATGCCAAAATTTTCCCTTATCAATACGCAAGGCCTGAGGGCTATGATGAGCGAAGAACTCGAAAACTTCTCCTTCATAAAAAAGAAATAATAGCGCTAAAAGGCAGAACCGAAGGTTCAAATCTAACAATTGTCCCCCTTTCAATTTATACAACTAAAACTTTTATCAAAGTGGGACTTGCGTTTGGGAAAGGTAAGAAAAAATTCGAGAAAAAAGAAGTGAAGAAGAAAAAGGATATTGACAGAGAAATTGAACAAGAGATTGCTCAATAAAAACTATTTAGTTGCTTAAAACTCTAATTCTTTTTGTATCCACTGGTTCCGGTATAACAACCTCTGGTATTGCAAACAATCCTCCGCCTCTTTTTCTATATTCTTGAAGAGTTACTGCTGTTTTCCAGTATTGCCTTGCATTCCAAACAATTTCTTTTAGCTTGCGTCTCTCAAGGGCTTCTCTTACTCTATCATAGAACCACTGGTCAACAACAATAACTTTCCTAGGACTAATCATCACTTCTAGATCTGTTGTACTCCAACTAAATGGCTCTACAATGGGGGCTCGTTCTAGATCAGCATAAATAGCACCGTTTCTCGAAAATCCTGGGCAAAATCTTGGAGCAAATCTGTCAATGATTCCATCAGCTATCCTTCTTTTCTCCCTGTATGCCTCGGCTGTTTTACTCTTGTCTCTTGAGGCAGACAACCCACCTAATATTATAGAAGACAAAAGTTCATTGTGAGTCCGGTGGTAAACAGCGACCAATTCCCCTATCGCAATTTCTCTATCATTGCAGTGATTATCGCTAGTAAATCTTCCCTGGAGTTCGGTTGTTACCATCTTAAAATTATAGCAAAGTAAATACCTAAATTCAAGCTATAGGTCTTTATGGATAGCTTAGTGGAGAATTAAGTTTCAATAAAACCGCCCTCAAAAGGACGGTTAAATATATTCCTTAAGAGTTCTTTTTAGGGCTTGCTTAAGCTGTTTTCGTCCGAATCCACTTTTGAGGAATTTTTCTCGAGCTAAAGCGTCCTCTCTGTTTATAAAATATTCGTAGTGAATCAGTTTAAAAGGTAGTCTAATTTTGGTGGATCTAATTTCTCCTTTTGCATGCTTTGTTAATCTTGATTTTAAATTTGTGGTAAAACCAATATAAAAGCCTCCGTCTTGGAGGCTTTGCAAAACATAAACGTAATATTTATTTGAAACGTCTGACGTTTCTCTCATTTTATATATTTTCTGTGTCGCGTCTAAC
>JAMCYD010000014.1 GCA_023473785.1 Patescibacteria group bacterium | reverse complement strand
TTCGAAAACTATCAAACATCCTATCACGCTACAAGGTGGGGCTTGCTCCATACCGAGCAATTCCTAACTCCGTCAGATGGTATGCAGATGCCACGAAACTTCGACTTTATTTTGCCAATGGCTTACCGGTTGTATCGACGTTCGTAGCCCCACTTGCCAAAGAGACGGAAAAGAAAGGATGCACCATCGTAACAAAAGACACAAAGGAAGAATTTGCAAAAGGAGTACTAGCCCTTTTAGAAGATGACAGCAAGTATCTAGAATTCCGTGAATCAGCAATTAAATATGCAAAAGATAATACATGGGAAAATACTTATTCGAAAGCGCTTAGAAGAATGGGGATCTGAGCAGAATAAATATAGCTATATATCAGACATTCTTTCCGCTCTTAGTTTTTACTAGAAATATTATTATAGCTGCCAAATAGATAAAAGAGAATGAGGAACTATAACTCATCCATTCTTCGGGCTCAAAATATATCGTGGCATTTTGACTGTTATTTGGCAAGTCAAACTTCATTGTGCCCAACTCAGTTTCCTTTGGTCTTACCTTGAAATTATTTATTTTCGCTATCCAACCGGGATGAAATTGTTCAGAAAAAATAAGCTTAGAATCTCTTTTAATTTCGAACGTAAGAAAATATTTCGATTTTCCAATTTTCTTATAAGCTAATTTTCCCTCCCCATCAAGAGTAAAGCGTTCATTATATTTTGGTGTCCCGTAAACAGATACATTTCCGGATTGAATTTTTTTTAACCATGGTATTTTATCCAATGCATGTTCGAATTTTAACCTTTCGGCATGATTATAATGATGATCCTCAAGAAAAATTTCGTGAGAAACATCATAAGGAATGATAATATATTTTACTGCAAGTTTTCCTAAGATCTCTTCTGTCTCTTTATTTCCCAACATGTTAATCATTGCGGAATGACTGCTTGTTTTAAAAAGCCACTCCGCATTGATTAGTGGGTGATTTTCCGTTTGAATTCTAAAACGTGATTGTGTAGGTATCCAAAGAGTCCTAAAGAAATTTGGTTGGGAAATTATAAAATCCTTAAGCTCGACGTATTCCCTGGGAACTTCATGTGACATAAATGTACCCCCTAATTCATTAAAAACTGCTGGTCGAACAAGAAAAACTAAATATAAAATAGACAATAGAATTATCATATTGCCAAATTGCTTAATTATAAAATTGTGTCCCATTGCTGAGTTTTTAATCCATACTTGGATTTTTCTGAAAAGTTGAAATAAGCTACAAGGTATTAAGATGGAATAAGACAAAGTAATTAAGAGATAGAACTTTGTTGGATCCCGAAACAAACTCATCCCAGGAATATTATTAAATAATAGTCGATTTACCTCTCCAAATGGTGGATTTATTCCTTTTGCAAAAAAGGCTCCTACTAAGGCAATAAGGGCAAAAAACATAATGAAGGAATTTTTTTTTACCTCCTTCAAGTTCTTGAGAAAAAGTAAATTACTGAACGCTAAGATAGGCAATAGTAAAAACTCTACTCTCATAAAATATGTTTTACCAAATATATTTTCAGGCCAATTTGGATGAAGGGCAGATAAGCTTTGAGGAAAATGGGCAAAACTAAAGAATTCAAAACCGGATGTGCTGGTTAAGCCTTCTGGAACTGAAAGAAGTCTAAATACTAAAAATGGAATAATCCAAAATGCATGAAGCCCAAGGACAATAAAAATGAAAAGTAAAAAATGAGAAGCGAAAAGCTTAAGACTGAATCTGTCAATGAAAAAATAGTGAAAAAATGCATAAGTTAAAACTACCAAACCAGATATATAAGAGATTCTAAAATCAAACATAAGTTGAAGTGCAAAAACCAAACCAGCAAAAATTGAATATTTTAATCCAGAAACATACAGTTTTTTGCTTTGGGAATCTTTAGAAACTGAAACAACATAATTTATAAGATTAATAAAAACTCCTAAAACCAGAGGGACCATTGAATAAGCTAATGCTATCCCCATTTGTCCCCCTCCCACAATCAAAAGAATGTATGAATTTGCTATGTAAATAAAAATAGAAATAACTACCTGTGAAATATTGAGATTCTTAAAAATCGTTCTTAGGAGAAAAACCATTGAGAATACGGATAAAGCGATGAACAAACCAAACCAAAAAATCTTGCAAACTAGCTGCCATGGCAAACCTAAAACATTTACAAAAATGCCAATTATGATATTCTCGTAGCCAAAGAGAGGGAAGTTTGTATTTACTCCTCCCAATCCCGTACCTCCTTGAGAGGTCCAAAGAGGCGGGACATACGAGAAATCCCTAAGCATTTCTTTATAATAGTATGGCCAATCTCCGCCAATAATTTCTTTACCTATAAACCATTTTCCATATATGGTAACTAGTATTATTATGCTTAGACTAATTAATAAAATCTTGTTGATTTTATTCATAGAAACTTTTCACTGCGAAAAGATGATAAGAGTAGCTAGGAAAAAAATAAAATATGGGTTCGGAAATAAAAGAAAAAAATCCCCAAAAGATCCATGGTTTATATTTAATAGTAGCATGCTCTCCTCTAATACTTTTTAAACCGCGTAATCCATAAACCTTATAACCTAATCTTTCTAAATCTTCTCTGCGCCACCCAGACTTATGCTCCTGATGAGGATTACCATCTAAGTGATCTTGATGGTAAAATCCATTCGGTGTAAGGATTATTATTCTTTTCCGCGCAACTCTTTCCATTTTTTTCATTAACGTCAATGCATCTTTTTTTTTAAAATGTTCAATAATATCAAGAGCAATAACCGCGTCAAAACTTTTTGCTTTATAAAACTTATCTAGCTTCGAAATATTTCCTACGATATATTTATCATGTATTTTTTTTTTAATGCTTTTAGATATGCTTGGTTTATAAATATCTATACCCTCACTGTAAAAAGTTTTTCCTAATTTTCCAAGAGGTGAATCCGCACCACACCCAACATCCAAAACGGAGAAACAATTAGAAAGATTTCTTTCTAAGACTTTGTAGAAAAAGATATCTTGATATTTTCTGATTAAGCTTTCAACGATCATAAAATTTCTTTACCGCTATTCTAGCTATCAGTATTAAACATCCGATAAACGAGACCAGGGATATTAAGAGACCAACATAGAAAGACCTTTGGACTGTCATTTCGACAATAAATGTGTATTCACTTTTTCCTCCCGCGTCTGAAGGTTCAATATGCCAACCATTTGCGTACCCATTAGCCACGAAGTGTCTATCTTCTGCAATGGGTTTTAAACCAAAGGTTTCAAATATTCCAGAGTCAAAAAAAATATTCTTATGTTGTCCTTCTTTAATATCTCCGCCAAAATAATTCGTGGTGGTCTTTTCATCATTTTTTTCAGCATTTCTAACAAAGACTTTCCATTGCTTATTAAAAGCTTCCGAAAAAACTAAAACGTATGGAGACTTTGCGTTTCTGACAGAAACCTTGTATTTCGTTGGGTTAATTTTTGTAAATATTATCTGAGGAGTATTGCCAAAAGTAAAAGGTTCAATTGTATTTTTTAATATGAGATCGGGGTGAGACGGAAGCTTGGTTACCTTAAAGTTTTTAATAGAAATTCTCGTAAGCTTTGGTTTTTGCTTTATAGGATTAATCTGAAAAACTGCCTCCTCTAGATTTTTTGACTCAATAATAGCATTAAAATTCCTCCAATTGCGTGCTATCTTGGACTCACGAAACAATGGTTTATACTCATCCAGAGATGGATCTTGATATTCATTTCTATTTTTTAGAAACATACTCATTTCAAATATATCCCCATACGTGGTGTATTCAAAAGAAACCAAATAATGACCTGTCTCTCTAAATCCCCTAATTCTTTTTACGAATCCTTCGAACTGTTTTTCTTGCGAGATAAATGATTCAAGAGTGACGATGTCTTTTTCGGTTGAAACATTAGATGTAAATTCTGTATAGAAAGACGAGGCTTGCGGCATCGTTTCGGAGGGAAAACTTATGACTAAAGGCGTTTGCTCATTTTTGAGATTTATTTTACCAAGACCCAACCAGTTTCCCTCATCCTGCAGCTCTAAGCCTAGAGGCTTATTGCTGTCAACCTTAACCGTTACTCTATTAAGATCTATACCTTTTGCTGTATCTTTTTTTAATAAAAGTTCTACGTCTCCGAAATGATTCCCTGTGCTTGTCGCATATTCAAGAGTTGAAGGATCATACTCCTCTACTTTAACTTTGCTTAGATAATAGCCGAATAAATTATCAGCAAGTCTAAATAAATAACTTTTATCGCTTGCTTTTTTATGACTATTTTTAATTACTAAATTTACGAGTTGCTCATGATTAGATAATACCTCAGTAATTCTGCTCTTTTTTTGAATTTTCCACGCAAGACCTTTCTTGCTGCTATTTACAAGATTAACAGCGTCATAAATGCTCTTCGTATAGCGCGACAAAACGGATTCAAAGCTATTATAGTTTTTAATAAACGGTAGTCTAAAATGACTTGGATTTTTAAATGAAAGTAAATCTTGAGCATTTGTTGCGTTACCTAAAACTGGTGTTTCCCACCTTGAAAGTTCTGATATTCGTTTGGAGGCAAAAAATAATTGTGCGTTTATATAATCGTCTTCTGAATTTTTAAACTTTTTCTTTTGGTACTCCTCTTTTAGAATTATAAATGGATAAACTATAGAGGAAGGCGCCCATTTAGCAAATGGGTATTGGACAGGCAATGGGAAATCTTTATTAATTCTATCATAGATATCAATTTTTTCTGCTTTTGAAAAAATCGATTTTTCAGGAGATTCTTCCACAACGATTCGGTTTCTTGAGAATACCGAAGAGGGCAAGACAAATTCCCAATCCAAAAGAGATTTTACCGGCAAAATTTGCTTAGCGACGTAAAAATGTGGAAGAAAATTTTCTTCTGGAAATGAATATGCCTCAAACTTCCCCGAGCCGAACACTTTCATAGCTCCAAGACTTCCGATAAATTCTTGATAGGAAATCTGCGTGGGAAACACTTTTTTCATAGTTTGATAAGGAAACTTAGGAAAGTTTTCATATATATAGCGATCTTTGTCGTAGAGGATAAACCTTATGTTAAAAATAGCGAATAGGTTTTTGAGAGATCCGTAGTCCTTTTGCTTGGAGAACTGAAGGAATAAATCAGCGAAGGGATTAAATCCTACATATCCTGGGAAATCTTTTTTTCCACCCAGATATCCTATTGTTGAAGGTCCTATATAAACGCCTCCATTTGTACCAGAAAATAATTGATATCCAAAATCTGTTAAAGGCAATGTAAGGAACTTTGCATCGTTTGGAATCGATCTCACAAAATCAAGAACTTTCCCAACTTCTGGATCCATCTTAAAAGATGATTTTATGTTGTTTGATTGATAAATAGTCTGATTTACCATGTAGCCCGTAACAAAAGGCCAGCCATTAATAACTATCAATAAAAACACTAGAAACGAAAAAACAACTTTAATTTTGACTTTGATGTAGCTTAGGATAAGAAATAAAGAATATCCAAAAACTATGGCATAAAAAAAATAAAAAACATACATGAATTGTCCATAGAAGTTTCTAAACATTCCAAACCCTGGAAAATTAAAAAGAAATTTATAGATTGAAGCGCCTAATGAAGTAAGATTCGCAGTATCAAAAAACAACGCAATAAGAAAAAAAATGAATAAAACCAAAAAATTTTTCTTAAGAGTAGCGCTTAACTTAGTGTAGGAATTTATTACTAAGGCAATTATCAATATTGAGGGAAAAACAAAAAGAAAAAAATCAAAAGGGAAAAGTGGTTTTGGTAGCTGCGGAAGGGCCAAAAAATTGTAAGTTAATTTTATAAATGGGTATGTCCCCATAAAAGAACCCAATGCACTTGAAATCTCTGAAGAAGCGAAGACTCTTTGAAAAGAGTTGCTTGTTCTGTCTAGAAATATCATAAGCTCGGGGACAATATGGAACGCTTGGATAGCTAGAAAAAAACCAGAAAAAACTGCTATTCTCTTCCATGGAATTACTACTTTCCGAACAAACCTGGCATAAAAAAACAAATATAGAAATGCTAATGGATAAAAAGCAAAAAAGGGAGGGGCTGAAATAAAACTAAAATTCGGAGAAAATATAAAAGTAATAAGAACAGTCAACAAAGCATAAAAAGAATTCCGAGTATTAACGTAACGGAGTAACAAATAAAAAATGAGCGGATTAAGAAATACCTGATTATGGGTAACTAATGCTTTATCCCAATTGAACCCAACCACAGGTGTAAGAATATAGAATAAGCCTCCCAAAATTGCTGCCAAAAACACGTTATTATTATTTTTATGATTATTGACTCTCAAAAGATCAACTATTATCAGGTAGACACTAGCAAAAGCCGTTACTAACATCGTGCTGTAAAAAAGACTAATGAGAAGATTGGGAGATTTAATAACCAGTTTCAAAATGTACATGAGAATGGTAAAGGGAACGAAAAAATAGCTGATTATTACTTCCCCAGTTTGGGAAGGCACCACTCCATATACCGCAAAATACTTTAGATAATTTATTGGATCATAAAAATAGAGACGAGATGAGTCGCCCCCCAAATTTACTTCTCCTCCTTTAAACCAAAAAAAGGGGAGCACAGCCAATACTATAATGATTAGAACGAGAAGCTTTCTCACGTATATCTTCTTTTTTTATTTTGTTTAAATTCAGAAAATTGATGAATAACTCCTGTTATCAGCAATACATAAATCCAAGTTGAAATTCTTTCGTTAAGAGCACTCTCTCGTTTAAAGAGGAAAGATATAAAGAGCAAAGCAAGAAGTAAAAGGGTAAGCTTAAAAGTTGAGCTACTTGCCATCCGATATGTTCTAATTATGAGAACCCACATTAAAAGTAGAGTAAATAATCTTAGGTCAGTCGGTATATTAAAATAAAATAAATCTGCGATGAGTCCCAAAAAAAATATTATTATCAATAATAATCTTATTTTTATAATTTTTTTTTCTGAAGACAAGTATACCTTCTTTAATAAATAAAAAAGAGAATTAAACATTATTCTTTAGACTTAGATAATACCATAACTAACCAAACCAAACAAACAATAAAAGCTATAGAGGATAGAAAAAGACCTAGATAGAAAAGTCTTTGAGATGTCATTTCAAGAATAAGGATATAGGAGTCTTTCTTCTGCGCACCAGATGGTGTTATATACCAGGCATTCGCGTATCCATTTACCATTATGTGACTTTTATCCGCAACGGGTGTTTTTCCAATTGTTTCAAAAGTGCGAAAATCAAAAAATGAATTTTGGTGTTCCATTTCAACAACATTCCCATCAAAATATGTTGACACCTTTCTTTTAAAAGGCTCTTGCGTAGATGAAGAAAATAATTTCCACTTAGAATTAAAACTCTCTGAAAATATTAGAAGATAAGGATCTTTTGCTTTCTCAATTTTAATTATATATTTTGTCGGATTAATTTTTGTAAAAGTAACTTTTGGAACATCAAGTTTTCTATCTTTAAACTCCGAAGATATTTTCTTATCTAAATATGCGCTCCTTATTTTTTTATTCTTCATTTCTCCGAAGAATTTTTTATTAACGTATCCTGCCTCATTAAAGTTAAGATCTGAAAATATAATTTCTTCCGCGGTATAAATATGCGGTAAATATAAGTTTTGAGAAATCCCGTATATAAAATACTTGTTGGCAAAACTTTTAAATTCCGATGCTTCAAGTTTTTTGATAAATTCCCCGTAAGACTTCTGATCTCCTGGCAAGAATGTTCGCATGTGTTGATAGGGAAAATCAAGAAAGTTATTTAATATATAGGGATCTGAATTGTAAAGAATATATTTAATATTGAGGATTCCAAATAAACGAACGATGCTATTATAGTCATTCAATTTGACGTAATTTTCAAATACTTCACTTAATGGTTGCAATATCTGATAACCTGCAAAGTCTTTTTTACCCGTAAGATAAGCAATTGTTGAAGGCCCTAGATAGGCTCCTCCATACTTCCCTCCAAGAATTTGATAGAAATAATCTGTCATTGGAAATGAAATAAATTTTGCATCTATTGGAATATCCCTTACATAAAGTAACATTTTCTCATATTCTCGATCCATTAAAATCGGGACTCGGACATCAACTCCGGCGTTCCTTGTTAATAGCATATTCACTATGTCTCCTTTAATGAGTGGTAAACCGCTTATAATGATCGCAAATACAACAAGCAGATATAGCGCTAATCGCTTAAAATTACTTAGAAAATAAAGCACATAATACAACGAGAAACCTATAATAAGTGAGTAAAAGAATATGTAGGTATGTGCCCATTGTCCAAAGAAGCTTCGAAACATAGCGAATCCTGGAATATTAAAAAATAATTTGTAGAAATTAAAACCTATGTTTGTGATATTTGCTGTGATAAAGAAAAATATGATAATAAAAAAAGTAAAAACGAGAAGAAAATTGAACGCTTGCCTTCTGTCAAATATCGAAATCTTTCGATTCAAAATAGCAGCAATTATAAGTATAGCCGGGAACAATATAAAAATAGCATTAAGACCTAATGGTAAAGAGGCTTTTGGTGCAAGAGCGATAAGATTATCGCTGGATTTAACGTATTGAGCGATTGATTCAAAAAAATTTATAGCATCGATCTTTCCTGCTTTAGATATAATTTTAAAATATGAATAACTTGTGGGGTCCAAGATATTTGAAATTTGAGGAATGAGATGAAAGGATTGCAGGCCTAAAAATAAAATAAAACCAACGATAATTTGCTTAATTGGTAATTTTATTTTTTTTATAAAATGAGCATAAAAAATGAGATATAGAAAGGCTATGGGAAAAAATGCAAAAAATTTTGGAGCTGAGCTATAGGAAAAATTATAGGAAAAAATAAAAGAGACAAGAAGAGATAAAAGCAAATATTGTATTCTAAATGTATTAATAAACCTTAAAAGCAAAAAGAACATAAGGGGGTTAATGAAAATTTGAGTATGATCAAGTAGTGCTTTATCCCAGCCACCATAGACTGAAATTGGCATAAAAAGATAAAATAAAGAGGCAAATATCGCAGAGTATCGCATTAGACTTTGTGTATTGGAATTAATTTTCTCTTTTTTTAATAATTCTATTACTACCCCATACATTGCTAAGAATGAAACCACAAGACTGACGCTGTTAAAAACAGTTATTAATAGCCAGGGAGATTGTAAAATCGTTTTTAAAATTAATAATAAAAAAATAAATGGTAATGAAAATTGATAAGAAAACTCTGGGCCTGTGCCCTGAGGAGATATCGTCCAAATAGGCAAATTCCTAATGTAGGCTCCCGGATCATAAAAATATAGCCTAGACGCATCTCCCCCTACATCCACCTCCCCAGGTTTAAGCCAAAAGAAAGGTATAATTACAAGAATTAAAGAAATGATTATTAAAAGTTTTTTTGTGCCAGACAAATGCATGAAGTCTTCATATTATATCATTTAGTCTTGCAAAACAACTTATCTTGTAATAGAATTAACTTCTATGTCAAAAAATCCGAAAGGACTAAGAGTTCCCTATGCGCTTGCCGTACACGGAGAAGAAGAAGAAAAGAGAGTTCTCGCAGTTCTTCGTGAGCATAGAACCAATACGGGAAGGGAAACTCGTGAATTTGAAGAACATGTCCCAAAACTTTTTGGGAAGAAATATGGAATAATGGTCAACTCGGGGTCCTCGGCAAATTTACTTGCTTTTGAACTTCTAAATTTGCCGGAAGGCTCAGAAGTCATAACTCCACTTTTAACATTTTCAACTACAGTAGCGCCAATCATTCAAAAAAAGCTCATTCCTGTTTTTGCCGATGTCGAACAAGGAAAATATATTGTTAACTTGGATCAAGTTGAAAAGCTAATTTCAAGAAAGACAAAAGCTCTTATGATTCCTCTTCTTCTTGGAAATGTACCAGACATGAAGAGACTTCATGCTATTGCTAAAAGATACAACCTGTTTTTAATTGAAGACTCCTGTGATACATTGGGGGCAACATTTGATGGAAAACGTACAGGATCCTACACAGATATAACAACGACAAGTTTTTTTGGCTCTCATGTCATTACCGCAGGAGGAAATGGTGGAATGATTATGGTAAACAGATCCGATTGGAAAGACAAAGCAAAAGTATTAAGAGGATGGGGAAGAAGTTCTGCTCTTTTTGGAGAAACAGAGAATATAAACATGAGGTTTAGGGCGAAAGTCGGCGGCATACCTTATGATGCAAAATTTGTATTTGATGCTGTAGGATACAATATGCTTCCGGTAGAAATGGCTTCTGCTTTTGGTAATGCTCAGCTTAAAAAGCTCCCACGCTTTAGAAAAATACGGGAAAGAAATTTTGCGTATCTTCATAGATTTTTCAAAACCTACGAGGATTTATTCATTCTTCCAATACAAGATAGGCTTGTTAAAACACAATGGATTACTTTTCCACTTACAATCCGTAAAACTGCTCCCTTTAAGCGTCTCGAGCTTGTGAAGTATCTTGAGGAGAATAATATTCAAACTCGTCCTATTTTCGCTGGGAATATTTTAAAACAATCAGGTTTCAAGAATATTCAGAAGAGAGTCATAAACGGCAGCTATCCTTTCACAAATGAAGTTATGGAACGCGGGTTTGTAATTGGTTGTCATCAGGGACTCGAGAAAAAACATCTGGAAAAAATTGAGGATGCATTTAAGAGATTCCTAAATAAATATCTTTAGGAATTTAGGGTTGTAAGAATCGTATTAATTATTTGTTCAACTCCTAGTCCATTTGCTTTTCTCATATATTCCTGTAATCCAATTACCTTAGTAAAACGGTCCGGAACACCAATTCTTTTAAATTTTGTTCTTATGCCACTCTCAGCAATAACTTCGGCAACCGCACTTCCCAAACCTCCAATAATTGAATGTTCTTCAACCGTAAAAATTGCACGGGTTTTCTTTACTGAATCAATTATAAGATCTACATCAATAGGCTTAATTGTATGCATGCTAACGAGTCGCACGGATACTCCTTTGTCTTTTAATTTAACGCTTACCTCTTGCGCTCTTTGAAGTAAATTGGAAGTGCCAAATACAGTTACATCCTTTCCCTCTTGAAGCACTATTCCTTTCCCAATCTTAAATCTTGGTTTATTTTTATGAATGTTTGGTTCTCCTGCTTTTCCTAAACGCAAGTAAACTGGGCCAACATGAGAAAGAGCTTCGCGCGTAGCAAGGCCCACCTCTATGGGATCGCCAGGACAAAGTATTACAAGGTTTGCAAGAGTACGTAAGATTCCAATATCTTCAAGCCCATGGTGTGTATGAGCATAAGGTCCATAAGAAAATCCCGCTCCTACCCCGACAATTTTAACATTTAGATTTTGATAGCAAATATCGTTTCTTATTTGTTCAAAATTTCGCATAGTAGCGAAGGGCAC
Source organism: Patescibacteria group bacterium (assembly GCA_023473785.1). Classification (GTDB taxonomy): domain Bacteria; phylum Patescibacteriota; class Microgenomatia; order Levybacterales; family UBA12049; genus JAMCYD01. Next base: position 2,621 of record JAMCYD010000014.1, on the reverse strand, counting down.
AATTGAATAAATTACCGGAATTTTGCCTTCCGTTGTCATTCCTGCCGCAACCCCTGCCATATTTTGCTCAGAAATACCAATGTTTAAATATTGAGAAGGTAAATCTTGCATAAAGCGCTCGACCACAGAATATCCCAAATCTGCGGCCACAAACATTACTCTCTTATCCCTTTTTGCAATTTTATATAGGGTATTTATAAAAGCAGTTCTCATTCTCTATCCAAATTTTTAATTACTTTCATTGCTTCCTCTTCGGATGGTGGTTTATATTGTGATGAAATTTGGTTTACATGTTTAGGTACACCTTTAAATCCTTTAATTGTATGAGCGATAATTACAGATGGTTTTCCTTTTTTAAAAGGGACTTTGGAAAGATTTTTGATTAAATCCGCAATATTGTGCCCGTCAACATCTCTTACTTCCCAACCAAAAGCGCTCCATTTATCTTTAAGTGGCTCAAGATCAAGTATATCTTTAATATATCCGAAACCCTGTAGTTTGTTGTAATCAACAATTGCGATTAAATTATCAAGCCTGTGATGTCCTGAAAATAGTATTGCCTCCCAAGTTGAACCTTCATCGCATTCTCCATCCGAAAGAACTGCAAAAACTTTAAAACTTTTTCGATCTTTCTTTCCTACATAAGCCATGCCTGCTGCCATAGGAAGTCCGTGCCCTAAAGACCCGGCAGACACTTCAACTCCGGGGGCACAATGACGAGTTGAATGTCCCGGGAGAAATCCTCCATCTACTTCATAACCTTCAAGTATCTTTCTGTCGAAAAAACCTCTTTCGCATAGAACTGCGTATAATGCTTTTGCATCGTGGGCTTTTGAGAAAACTAAACGATCACGTTTTGCGTTATAAGGATCTTCTGGAAACACTTTCATTACTTTAAAATATAAGGAGACCAAAATTTCGACACAGGAAAGAGCACCTCCCGTATGTGCGCTTTTTGCACGTAGGCTCATTAAGATTATATCCTTTCGAACCTTACTCGCTGTTTTCTTAAGCTCTTCTTCCATGATAATTAATTAAAAAAAATAATTCAGAGGTTGAATACATGAAAAGAGCCACAAAACAGACTAAGGGATGGAAAAACCAAGCTATATCTCTAATACTAGAATATCCTTTCAGGCTTCGGATAATTGGTATTACAAATGTTCCCGCTATAACTATAAACTTTAAAAGATTTACCATATCTTTTAAGGAGTGGAAGTTAAAAGTGTAATAGTCTCTCCTACCTCTTTCTTTATCAAAAAATTTCTTTTTTATCAGTACTCTATTTTTATATTGCTTGATAATACTATTCCCGGAATAATGTATTATCGAATTCTTTACAACCCCAAATTTATTGTAACCTTTTCTTACTAATGAGGCCCAAGCATCTACATGCATAAAGCCTTTTGGAGTAGATAGAACTTCTCTTAAAACTTTTTGTCTTATCATAAACCCATTATCTCCCATAGGGGGCAGATTAGATGAGTCAAACTTCACAGTAAAATAATTTGAATTTTCCTTAATAACCGCTCCTTTATCGTATTTATTCTTTACATCAAGAGGCATCTTCTCAATTTTTCCAAGATAATATAAGAATGCATCGTTGGTACCAAACAAAGCAAAATAACGAGTAAGCGCTGGTAAGCTTTTTCTTAGTCCGTTATACATGCTAAAAGTGCAAAAGATATCTTTATTCTCGATAAAAGGCTGTACCATTAACTTTAGCCAATTCTTTCCAATCAAAATATTATCGGACTCAAGAATAAGAATTATTTCATTTTTTGCTTCCAAAAAAGCTATGCCCATCCTTTCTTGAGAAGCTTCAAGGAGATCAGGTCTTTCTATGACTTTAGCTCCGTACGATCTCGCAAGCTTAACTGTATCATTCTCCGATCCCCCATCGATCCTAATCTGCTCAATAAGTTCTTTAGGATAATCCTGATTTTTAATGGATTCAAGACTTTCCTTGAAAATCTTAAGGTCGCAATTATAAGTTGGCGATACTATTGATATGGAAGGAAGTTTTACCATTAAGCGCTGGGCCTGTCAAGAATCATCTTGAGGTCGTACCTTTCTGCTTTTCCCCTCAGAGCTTTATCTTCCTCCCATCTTACAATATTTCCTTCTTTAATTTTTCTTAAGGGGATTTTTTTTAGTACTCTAAAGCCGCATCTTTCATAAAGAACAGTGGCTCTTTCATTATCATAATATGTTGTAAGATAAAGAGTTCTAATCTTAAGAGTAGAAAAAGCCCATTCAATTAATGCTTTTAAGGCAGGTGTCATAGCGCCTGGCTTTATGTTTTCACCTCTAACTATATTATCAACTTCGCATGACCTATCTTCAAAATCAAAACGAAAAAAACCCATATGTCCAAATGGAATCCCACTTGGCGTCTCTACCATAAAGAGTAATCTATCTTTCTGAAGGAATATTAAATTCTCAAGCCACTTCCTGGTCCCTTCAACCGTAACCTTGAATTGAGCTGGGAACCACCAATTATGTTTTTTTCTCCAAGCAGCCAATTTTTTTATGTCTTCAGAACTTTCAAATGAACTCACCGATAGAACTCGAAGAAATCCTATAAATATTTTTTTATCGAAGACTGGAATAATTGGCTG
>JAMCYD010000037.1 GCA_023473785.1 Patescibacteria group bacterium | reverse complement strand
CAGAGGCTTTACCTATTGCTCCCATAATAAATCCATTCAAAGCAACACCTGCTTTAGGACCTACCCAAAGGGGATTTTGTACTTTCTCGACTCCCGCCTGAAGCCATATAAAGCCAACATAAAGCCTTGCGAGAAGCCAAATTAATGAAAGGCGTGTGTCTGCGAAAAGAAGTCTTGATAATTTCGGTTCTGGAATTTCTGTAACCGATTTACTCTCGCTCATATTCTCACCTCCTTCTAATTATTGCTCAGTCAACATTAAAACAAGTGCGATGCTAACAAATCCAAGATGTTCCACGCTATCAGTTATGCCCCATCCCCCGGTTGTTGCGATAACTACTGTCACAACCACAAGCCATGCCGTCGCCCATTTATATGTTACTTTAGGAACAAAATGTGTAAATAAAAGAATTGAAAGGACGAGATCGTTAATGCCAACAAGTATTATAAAAAGAGGAGTTAAATCCAAAACCCCATGAAAGAATGATTTTTCAACAATTTCTTTAAAGTCGTTCGGATTAAAAAGGCCTGTTAGGGAATTTGCCAGAAAAATGAAAGCAAGACCAAAGCGAAGAAGCAGTAGGTAATTTTTTTTAATCCAGTCTTTCAAAATTCTTCCACTCCCTTTTCGAAAATCATTTTTTTTGTATTTGCTTAAAAAGCCACATGCCCAAAAGGATAAGATCAATTAAAAGTACTAGCCAAAAGATTAAGCTCAATCCCCCAAACCATCCCCAGCTACCACTACTCCAATCCATCATGCCACGGTAGGCTCCAAAACCCATCATGTATTATCACCTCCTTTCTTATCGTACACCTTTAGGAAAAAATTTTCCACTATTTGTATTTCTTAGAACTTTCCCATTCCTGAACAAGCTTTGCGCTTTGTCGTTCTGAGCGTAGCGAAGAATCTCTGACGAATGTCGATACTCGCATGCGCGAGAGATCCTTCGGTCGCTTGCGCTCCCTCAGGACGACAACTGCGAAAGTCACAATTAGATAGCTTTCTGCTCTCCAGTTATAAGCCTTCCTCCTGCAAATACGATCAGGAGAATCCCGGCCACGACGCTGGTCCACATTGCTTGTCTGTGAGCGCTGAAACCGAAAACAAAAGGCGCAAGAGCAGCAATTCCCCCGGCAATTCCCGCTGCCCAGTATTCCCAGTCTTCTTTGTCCCCATTGAAAAACTCTATAGCCGACACAACCACTACTGCCGCGCCTAAAACCAAGCTGGTGTATAGGGCAATCGTGTTGCTGCTGTAGCCAAAGACAAAAGGAGCTGCTGCAAATGCGAGGCCTAAAATTCCTGTTATCCAGTACATTTTATTCACCTCCTTTCTCAGTCTTTATTAAGCTACTGATGCCGTATAAAATGTCCAGAAACTGCGGATGGCAATCGTTAAGTTCTTCTGAAGGTTTTGGAGTAATTTAATTATGCCGTTTTTCATAGCAAACACATGCTACAACTTTCTCCTTTTTAAGTCAGTGATTCAGATTACTCTAGATTTGTGAGCTAGATTAACATTCCTCCCCGATGACAAAATTTTAGAATCTTGAAAATTAAAATTACCTCTTGACTTCCTAATAAAAAGTTTTATTATAGACGCATGGGAATTAAGGAAAAAATTAGAGAACTGAGAGAGAGACGCAGGACTGAAGAGGAAGAAGCTGAAACACGAGTGGAAGCAAGGAAAAAAGAAAGGGAAGAAAGATATGCCAGGGAACTTCCTGAAGCAATTCTTAAACAAAGAGAATTATTTGCTGAACTCAGACAAGCTGGGATAATTGCAATGCTTGAAGAAATGACTTATCCTCTAAAAATTCAACTTCTATCTATCCCTGGAGAGCAAGGTGTATCCTCAAACGAGTTAGTTGATGAATTGAGCGGGAGATCGGAAGCAGAGACAGATGCCGACACTCGTAGAGTTATTGAATTATTAGAAAACCAAGAATGGAAAGGGCAAATAATGTATCCACGACAATTTGAAGACGGTTCTATTAGAGATGGTTCTATCGATCCAACCCTTCGCATAGTAATAGATAATGATACTCCCCGACGATCAATAACTCCTAAGTTCCGTCGTGGACCTCTAAAAAGCGTAGAAATAACTTATTCGCCACCAAATCATCCTATGGGAAGGGAAATATTAACTATCAAAGGAGAAGATATTACGTATGAGGGTAGCATTGAAAGAAATAATCTTGATGCAATAGAAGAAGGTATTGCGAAAGCCTTTCTAGACCCTTCTGTTAAGAGACCTTCTTCTCCCGATTTTCATCCACATGCAAAGATAGATGCTGCTATTTAGTAATTCGAGCACAATCTTTATTAGGTTTTTTCGGCGAAACTCTCTTCTGATATAATTGCCTTATGAACAATGATTTAAAAAAGATAATTTCAAGTTCTTCTTTTATTTTGCATGAAGGTAGATTTATTTATACCAAGGTAAGGATTGCTCCCCCAACAGGTAAACATTTTTTGATAAGTAAAGATAATGACGAAATAACAGTTGTAACAAAAGAAGAAAACATAGGAGAACTTGATTTAATTGAAAAAAACAAAGACTATTATTCCCTGATCGAATTAAAAGTCTCTTTACCCTTTTATACCGTTGGCTTTCTGGCTACTGTGAGCTCAGCGATTGCGAACAAGGGAATGAATATTTTAATAGTTTCTACTTACTCCAAAGATTATATTTTAGTACGAGAAGAGCATGAGAAAAATGCTATTTTAAC
>JAMCYD010000045.1 GCA_023473785.1 Patescibacteria group bacterium | reverse complement strand
GCTTGAGACTGTTACGTTTTCAAGTTTGGGATTTAGAAATTCATCAATATCTTTCTTTGTTTTAATTCCCCTATTTTCAAGAAGTATTTTTATTAAACTGTCTGTGTTAAATTTTAAATTAGGCTCGCCTTGCCGAGAAGCGGGAATTCTAAATTCTTTTTGAACATTCCATTTTTTCATATAGATTCTTCTGCTATACTATATCAGATATGAACATAATCATTCCAGACAAAATTTTAGATATTTATAAAAAATTTGAAAAGAAGAATTTTAAGATTTATCTTGTGGGAGGATGTGTTAGGAATCTTCTTCTTAAAAAAGACATTAAGGATTGGGACATGACAACAAATGCTACTCCGCAAGAAATGCTAAAATTATTTCCCAATGGTTTTTACGACAATCAGTTCGGAACCGTTGGTATACCAGTTGAAAAAGCTAAATCAGCAGATTCCTTTAGGCATTTGGGAATAGTTGAAGCAACAACATTTAGAACCGAACATGGATATGTCGACCGAAGACATCCTCAGGAAGTTTCTTGGGGAAAAACTATTGAAGAAGATTTATCCCGCCGGGACTTTACGATAAATGCAATCGCCCTTCGACTCACTTCGTTTTCTCAGAGTAAACCATCAAATTTTGAAATAATAGACCCACATCAAGGACAGGAAGATCTAAAAAATAAAATAATAAAAGCAGTTGGCGATCCAAAAAAACGCTTCAAGGAAGATGCTTTGCGCCTCTTAAGAGCCGTCCGATTAAACACTCAGCTCTCATTCAATATTGAAGAAAAAACCTGGAATGAGCTGGTGAAAGATGCCCATCTTATAAAAGAGATTTCTCAGGAAAGAATAAGAGATGAGCTTTTCAAAATACTGGCAAGCGACTATCCCTACGAAGGAGTAATGCTTTTGAAAAATAGCGGACTTATGCAGCATATTTTACCCGAGCTTCTTGAAGGAATTGGAATCTCGCAAGTTCGCCCCGGCAGACATCATAAATCCGATGTGTTTACTCATAACGTACTGTCTCTTAAATTCTGCCCATCTACTGACCCGGTTGTGCGATTCGCAACTCTTCTTCATGATGTTGGCAAACCAAAGGTTGCATCAACGGATGAGAAGGGACTTGTGATATTTCATAATCATGAAATTGCCGGCGCAAAAATAACAAGAGAGATATGTGACCGCCTAAAATTTTCCAAAAAAGAAAGAGATAAGATTGTTAATCTGATTCGCTGGCATATGTTTACCGTCGATGAAAAGATAACCGATGCTGCTATACGGCGTTTTATAAGACGGGTCGGAGTTGAGAACGTTAAAGACATGATGGATCTTCGGATAGGAGATAGGCTTGGAGGAGGAACCCAAACAGCGCAGAGCTGGAGACTTAAGCTTTTCAAAAAAAGAGTCGAAGGGCAACTTGCGCCCGCGCCGTTTTCCATAAATGATTTAGCGGTTGACGGCAATGACATTATGAAAATATTAAATATAAAACCGGGTCCCAAAGTCGGCGAAATTCTGCAAAAACTTTTTGAAGAAGTCGACGAAGACCTATCAAGGAATAAAAAAGAGTATCTTCTAAAACGAATAAAGGAACTTTTCAAATAATATGAAAGGTGCAATTCTTGAGGTTAAAAACCTTACCAAAAAATTCGGTAATTTTCTCGCTGTTGATAATATATCTTTTTCTTTAAAAGAGGGTGAAATTCTTGGCTTTCTGGGCCCAAACGGAGCAGGAAAAACCACAACTATTCAAATGCTTTTGGGGGTTACCGAGCCAACTACAGGAGAGATATCTTATTTCAATAAAGAATTTAAGAAAAACAAGGAAGATATACTTGGGCAAATAAATTTTTCTTCAACCTACATTAGTCTTCCGTGGCTACTTACAGTTTCTGAGTCTTTGGAAGTTTTTGCGAGACTTTATGAAATAAATGATAGAAAAAAAAGAATTAAAAAACTTCTTTCGGAGTTTGAAGTAGAACATCTTATAAAAAAACAGTTCTATATGCTTTCAGCAGGAGAAAAAACCCGGGTTCTTTTAGCTAAGGCGTTCTTAAATTACCCAAAAATTTTACTTCTTGATGAACCAACAGCCAGTCTTGATCCGGATATTGCTATTAAAATTCGTGAATTTATTAAAAAAGAACGCAGGGAATACAATGTATCGGTGCTTTTAACGTCCCATAACATGAGCGAAGTTGAAGATATGGGCGATAGAGTTTTGGTATTAAATCATGGCAAGATCATAGAGGAAGGGACACCTGAGATGCTTGCAAGAAGAGTTTCCGATTGCATAATGGAACTAACAATCCCAAAAAACCTTGAAAGAGCAATTTCTATCCTTGAAGAAAATAAACTGACCTTTGAAAGAGATAGGCTGCGTTTTAGAATCACCCTTGATGAAAAAAAGGTTGCAGAGATATTGATGTCGCTTGCGAAAGCAAAGGTAAATTATGACGAGATAAGTATTGACAAACCCGACCTTGAAGATTACTTTCTAAAGATAGTAAGAGAGAGAAATGATTAATTTTAACAGAGTCTTTGCCATGGTCATTCGGGATTTTCTCAATCTCCGTCATGTTCTGGATCGCCTAGCCGACATGTTCTACTGGCCAGTAGTAGATTTGCTTTTGTGGGGACTTGTCGGATTATACTTTGCCCAGAAAAATAGCAATTTTCCGTATGCAGTCTCTGTTATACTTACCGGACTTGTTTTTTGGATAGCTATCTGGCGAGGACAATTTGAAATAAATATTAACCTTCTCGCGGAAGTTTGGGATAAAAATTTGGTAAACATCTTGGCATCTCCTCTTAAG
>JAMCYD010000006.1 GCA_023473785.1 Patescibacteria group bacterium | reverse complement strand
CTTAGTCGCTAGATCTACAGGATACCAAGCATTTACTGGCGGAAGTGACTGAGAAACCTCGCCTTGAAGATCGACTCCGGTTATATCGCCTATACCAAAGTTAGTTAGATACTTAACCATTCGATCTGTTCCCAATTTTTGCGCCACGTAAACCATTCCTACGTTATCAGAATGTTGAATTACCCCTATCATATCTTGATTCTCATAATATTTATTATTCCATGTATGAATTTCATATCCTCCAATCGTTACGGGTTGACCGCAAATTGGACATTTCGTTTCTGGCTTAACAAGCTTACTGTCTAAGGCTGAAGACATAATAAGCGGCTTAATAGTTGATCCGGGTTCGAAAAGATTTGAAATAAAAGGATTTTTATAGAGATTTTGCGGAAAATCTTGAAAAGAATCAGGAGAGAAGGAAGGAAGTGACGCCATTGCAATGATATTGCCAGTTTTAGGCTCAATGATGCCTACCATACCACCTGACGCTCCATACTTCTCAACACCTTCTTTCAGTTTTTCCGAAGCTATAAATTGCATTGACCTGTTAATGCTTAGAGTAAGATTACTCCCGTCAACTGCTTTTGTATTTGCATTTGATGCTGCAAGGATTGGCCGGCCTTGAGCATCATGAATTTGCACTGCCACGCCCTTTTTGCCCCCAAGAAGTCTGTCATAATATCCTTCAAGTCCAAAATATCCCTTATCCTCTCCCGTCTCGTCTTTTCCCACAAATCCTACAAGATGAGCAGCCATAGAAGCTTCTGGATAAAAACGGCTGTACTGTTTTTCAAATCCAATACCTGCCAGTCCAAGTTTTTCAATTCTCTCTTTCTCTTCAAGGCTTATATCTGATTTTACAGGAATCCAAAACCGGTCTGCTTTAAGCTGAGCGCTTATCGAGGCCTTACTGTTTCCCAATATAGGCGAAAGAACATCTGCTGTAGATTTTTTGTCAATTATTTCTTTGGGATTTGCGAAAAGAAGAAAGGAAATCTTGTTTGCAACGATTGGAAAACCATCTGATGTTTTAATTTCTCCTCTTTGGGGAATAATTTTTACCGCTGCGCCATATTGAGACTGGGCAAGCACAGACAGCTCCTGAGCCTTAACAACCTGCCAATAGAACAGTCGGGCAATAATGACAAGGAATAAGAGAACGAGAATAAAAAGAATAAGGCGATATCTCCATATCATTGTTTGATAGCCAAAGGTAAAGGCTTTGTCAGAATAACTTGTGATTTATTTTCAACAAATCCCAAAAGAGCTGCTTTTGAAGCAATATTCGTAAGAGAAGACATAGCGAGAAGTTTTTCACGAAGAACCAAATTTTGCGTTTTGTAACTATTTAATTCACTCTCGGTTTTTTCAAGAACGATGCCAGTTGTTGAAAGTCTATTAGAAACAACAGTTTTTGCAATAGACAAAATAAGTATTATAAAAATTGAAACTGTTATTAGTAAGGCAGGTCTTTTCATAATTAGTTAAGATTTCTCAAAAACTCTAAGTTTTGAGCTTTTACTTTTTCTATTTTTCTTCATCTCATCCTTGCTTGGACCTATTGGTTTTTTAGTTATTATCTTGCCTTTATTTAATCTGTCAAATTCTATAAAAGATTGCTTAACTATCTTATCTTCGAGTGAATGAAAACTTATAACCAAAAGTCTGCCATTTTTTTCTAATAAATCGATTGCTTTTGGCAATGCTTGTCTTAAGTTGTTAAGTTCATCATTTACAGCAATTCTTAAGGCCTGAAAAATTCTCTTGTTGATAAGTTGCCTTTCAAACGCAGATGTTTGATCAAGTTTTTGCCCATATGCGCTCTGGACAACTTCAGCAAGCTCCCTTGTTGACTCTATGGGCTTTATTCCACGGGCCCTAACAATAGCGCTAGAAATGGCGCTAGCACGACGCTCTTCACCCAACTTAGAAAATAGTGCATATAACTCTCCTTTCGTTAAAGCATTTACCAGGTCCGCTGCTTTTACTTTCCCTGATGCTCCTGAAGCATCCATCCTCATGTCAAGCGGACCCGCTTTTTGAAAACTAAAACCTCTTTGGGCTTTTTCCAACTGATAGCTAGAAACTCCTAGATCAAAAATAATGCCAGTTACTTTATCAAAACCTTTTAAAAGAGCGATCTTATCTATGTCTTTAAAATTCCCAAAAATAAGCGTCAATTCTTCCCAATCTTTATTTTTTAATCTCTGATTATTGACATAATCAATCGCTTCTTGATCGCAATCAATTCCTAATACCTTCCCCCCGCGCTTTAATATCTCTAAGCTGTGTCCCCCTCCGCCGATCGTTGCATCGATATATTTTTTGCCTTTTTTAACTTGCAAAAAGTCAATGACCTCTCTCAAAAGCACAGGCACATGATAATTATTCATTATCCCGTCCCTTATTATTTTCCTTATCAACGAGCCTCTGTGAAATCCTATCTATGTTTTTTTCAAGATTCTGTTTGTACCCAAGCCATCTTTTTTTATCCCAAATTTCTACGTATCTGCTAAGCCCTAGGAATATAACTTCATCTTCAATTTTTGCAAACTCTCGTAAGTAAGAAGGTAAGATAAACCTTCCTTTACCATCGAGCTCCAGATTGCTTGCTCCTCCAAGGAGAAATCGCTGTGTTTCCCTTGCCTCGGACTCAATAAAAGGTTTTCCTTCTGTTCCTTCAAGAAGCTGCTTCCAGTTTTCTTCCGATACAGCAATGAGCGCGTTTTCATAACCTAAAGTAATAATTATCTTATCGCCTAAAATTTCTCTGAATTTTTTTGGAAAGGCAATTCTTCCTTTTGCATCAACTTTTCCCTCGTGTTGTCCGATAAGCATATTCCTGCCTCCTTTTTTTCCCACTTTGTTCCATTTTTTCCCACTTTAGTCTATTTTGAGACATTTACCTAGGCTTGTCAAGAGGTAAA
>JAMCYD010000002.1 GCA_023473785.1 Patescibacteria group bacterium | reverse complement strand
CAATGAGCGTTCACCAGACAAAGGGCGGGGAAAAATTCAAAAGCGTCGATGGAATATCGTATCATCTTCCAAAGGGGGCAGTGGTAATTTCGGATAATGAAGATATAGTCGATTTATGCGGTATAAAAGGCGGTTTTCAAAGCGGAACTTTCGCAGAGACAAAAACTATTTTCATAAGAGTACCTATTGAGATTCCAAGTTTAATAAGACGGACCTCTCAAGCCCTAGGACTCAGATCCGAGGCTTCAAGTATTTTTGAAAAGAGCGTCAATGCCGACGGGGCCATCGAGGCGCTACGAAGATGCATAGATTTAATACTCGAGATAGCCGGAGGAGAAGTCGCAAGCACTCTTTACGATCTTAAAGAAGATAATTTTTCCTCATGGAATGTAAATTTAAGTCTGCAAAGACTTGACAAGCTGCTTGGAATTTCTATTAGAGAAAAGGATGTTCTAAATATCCTAGATAGATTAAATCTTTCACCTGAGAAAATATCAAAAGATACTATTAGAGCTAAAATACCAACATACAGAAATGATTTGAAGACAGAGGAAGATATTATTGAAGAAGTAGCAAGAATATATGGATACAATAAATTCCCAAAGACACTTCCTGCAGGCATAATTCCGACTCAGGAAATTCCGTACTTCAAAAACTATTTAATAGAAGAAAGAATAAAAAATTTGCTAAAAGGAAGTGGATTCTCAGAGATATATTCATATAGTCTTATAAGCGAAACTGACTTATCAAGTCTAAGTATTGATCCCGAAAAAACACTGCGAATCGATAATCCTGTCAGTCGGGAATTTGAGTACTTAAGACCTACCCTTAAAATAAACTTGTTAAAAGCCCTGATCCAAAATAAATCCCATTTTGAAAAAATAAATTTATTTGAACTCGGGAAAGCTTATCGTGGCCGCAATCTTGATGAGATAAAGGAAGAATACATGCTCTCCGGCATATCAAATGTTAAAAACTTTTATGAAATAAAAGGAATCCTGGAGCGGCTTTTTGAAGAATTAAGCGTTGATGACGATCCAGGCAATTTCATAGAGGTTTTGGATAAAGGAATAGCATTTGAACTAAGCTATTCCGATTTATTAAAAAAAATTAAACCCCAAAAAAAATTTAACCCCATCCCTAAGTACCCGCCGGTAATCGAAGATATTACTTTAAAAGTCGATCCCGATGTTAAGTATAGTGAAATCGTCAGTCTTATTAAGGATAATAGCAGTCTTATAAAAAACATTTCTCTTATTGATATCTACAAAAACAGAAAAACACTAAGAATTACATATCAAAATTTTCAAAAAAATCTTACAACCGAAGAAGTTGCAAAAATAAGAGAAAAAATTTATAAAATTCTGGAGGAAAAATTAAAGGTGGAAATTGTATGAAATATTATGGAAGAGTCGGTGTTGGAGTAAGCATAGGAGTTAAGGAAGGCGTAGGCGTCATGCTTGGAGTTGGAGTAGGACTTGTAGGATTACCCGAAGACTCTTTATAGTCGGATGTCTGCGTAGGAGGATAATACTGCGAATCTGCCGCAGAATATGTAAGCTTTAGCCACGCATCGATTCCTTCCTGCCAGCGATTTTTTCCATCGGTTGATACGGGGTCATCTTCGTGAAACACTATATAATCTTTCGTATCATAATCTCCTGCTTTTACTTCTTCATCATTGGCCAATTTTCCCTGCTGGTGTTTGGATAATTTTATTTTTTTATAAATACTTCCGGGCGCGGTCGGCTCGGTACCCTTGATAAAATATTCAGAGCGGGTAGGATGATCTGACACGGGCAATCCTCCCCCCAGAGAATCTACTTGCATTGCCAAAACTCCATCCGGCTTGGATACCGACTCATCTGTTTTTCCTTTTAAAACGCGCGACATTATTCTATTCCAGATAGGGGAAGCGCCAGTGACGCCTGAGGATATTGCCTGATTCATTGGCGTGTTATCGTTATTTCCGACCCAAACGCCGACAACATAAGATGGCGTATATCCAACCGTCCAGTTGTCTCTTTTCTCATCGGTTGTTCCTGTTTTGACAGAAACGGTTTTCCCTGGAATCACAAGCCACGAATTTGGACCAAAATCCATACTTCTGGCATTGTTATCTAAAAGAATATGAGAAATCAAAAAAGAAATTTCAGGAGATAAAACTTTTTGCCCATCATGATTTTTCTGCTCATACAATGTATTTCCCTTGCTGTCGGTCACTTTAAGAATTGTCACTGGATCTTGTCTTGCCCCCTGATTTGCAAAAACTCCATAAGCGATTACCTCGCTTAGAAGAGACGTCTCCCGTCCTCCCAAAACAAGAGATAATCCAACGTCTGCCATATTTTCCCGTGTTGGCTGCCAATTTTTTATCCCCATATCATACGCTTTCTGCATAACATCCTTTATCCCAACACGGGCAAGCATCTTGACTGCCGGTATATTTATTGAATTACCAAGTGCAAAACGAAGTTGCAATGGACCATGATATTTTCCGTCGTAATTGACAGGGGTATAAATCGGATGCTTTGGGTCATTTGAAGGAAAATCTGTTTTGGTGTCCATTACCATGGTTGACGGGGTATATCCTTTTTCAAATGCAGTTGCATACATAATTGGCTTAAGAGACGACCCTGGCTGACGATTGGACAGAGCTGCGTTAAAATTTCCGTCTTTCTTTGTGTCAAAATAATCAAGGCTTCCAACCATGGCCAAAATTTGCCCTGTTTTTGGATCAGTAACAATTGCTGCGCCATTTCCGACATTGTATCCTTTTAATTTGTCTATTTCTTCTTTTACTATTTGTTCAGCATCTTTTTGTATAGAATAATCCAACGTAGTTGTCACCTGAAGTCCTCCGCCGTCAACCATACTTTCTCCAAATTTTTGAGCTAAAAGCTCCTTCACATACATTACGAAATGCGGTGCTTTAATCGATGTATCTTTTTGAGAAAAAGACTTGTTTTTTATGCTTGCAAGAGCTTCTTCTTTCTGTTTTTTGGTAATAATTTTTTCATTTACCATCTGATTTAAAACCTCCTCGGTTCTTCCAATATAGTACTTCTTGCCCGAGAAGGGAGAATAAGTGCTTGGGGCTTGAGGCAATCCTGCTAGAAACGCACTTTCCGATAAATCCAGATCTTTAACTTTTTTCCCAAAATAAGACTCCGCTGCCGCCTCAACACCGATATTTGCTCCCCCATAAGGCACGTCATTTAGGTACATTTCTAAAATTTCATCCTTTGAGTATTTTTTGTCAACTTGAATTGCCAGCATCAATTCCTTGATTTTCCTGGGAATGGTTCGCTCCGAAGACAAGAGAACATTTTTTACCAGTTGCTGCGTAATTGTCGATCCTCCCGAGAGGCCTCTTAAAAGCAAAATATTTCGCATCGCCCGAAGATAACCTATTATGGAGAAACCCTGGTTCTTGTAAAAGTTTTTGTCTTCGATTGCAATAGTCGCTTCTTGAAGAATTTTGGGGACATCCGAAAGTTTTACGTAGGTTCTGTTTTGCGTCTGGTATACGGAGTAGAGTAGAATTCCGCTCTTATCATAAATTCTAGTTGATTGAGACGCAGGAGCCTCTATCAACTTTCCAGGCGTTGGCAACTCGCGTCCATACCAGAGGAAAAGACCAGTTGCTAGAATAATAAGCCCGATGAGCCCAAAGAATGCATATTTCGCCAGCTTACTATACAGAAAAATCTTGGAGGAGCTATATCGAGCCCGTCTTCTGGAAAGCCTGCTGCTTCTGTAATCTGCCATATCCTATACTATAACTATAGCAAATTTACCCAAAACTTCAAATATGTTATACTCAAATCGTGGATAAAATAGACAGAATTTTGACCCGGGGAGTCGCAAATATAATCCCAGGCAAAGACATCTTAAGAAAAGCACTGGATGGCAAAAAGTTAAATATATATCTAGGAATAGATCCAACCTCGCCGAAGATCCATCTTGGACATGCGGTTTCTCTTATAAAACTTGCAAAATTCGTAGAGCTTGGTCATAACGTTACTCTTCTGATTGGTGATTTTACTGCGCTTGTGGGCGACACCTCAGACAAAGAAACAGAACGCCCAATCTTAAGTCCTGAAGAAATTAGAAAAAATTTCAAAACATACAAAAATCAGGCAGAAAAATTTCTGGACTTCTCAAAAGTTAAAATTCGCCATAACAGTGAGTGGCTTTCAAAACTTACCTTTAAAGATATTCTAAATCTTGTTCAAAAGTTTTCCCTGAATGATTTTATCGCAAGAGAGCTTATCAAAAAAAGATTAAACGAAGGCGGACATATAAGACTTGACGAAGTTTTATATCCAATAATGCAAGGCTATGACAGTTATTTTATGGATACCGATCTTCAGATCGGCGGAACCGATCAAACATTCAATATGCAGGCCGGACGCCTTCTTCAGCGGAAACTTCGAAACAAAGAATCATTTATTCTAGCGACGGAATTTCTTATGGGAACCGACGGACGAAAAATGAGCAAGACCTGGAATAATGCAATATGGATCGATGATAATGCCAATGATATGTATACAAAAATAATGTCTATAAATGATGAGCTAATAATTCAATACTTAACACTGGTAACACGAATTTCAAATGAAGAAATTGAAAACATAAATGAAAGACTTGAAAAAGGGGAAAATCCAATAAATATTAAAAGGGAACTAGCGATTGGAATCGTTGGAAAGATTCACGGTGCAGAAGCGGCACAAAAAGCACAGGAGCATTTCCAAAAAACCGTGCAGAAAAAAGAGGTACCTGAGGGAATAAAAACTTATACTTTGAAAAAGGCGAAGGAAAACTTAATTGATATCCTTATCGAAACGAAACTTGCATCGAGTAAATCGGAAGCAAAAAGACTTATAGAACAGGGTGGAGTAACTTTGGACGATAAAAAAATAACAAATCCCAACGCTAAAATTGAAGAAGGTATTATCAAAGTAGGTTCGAGAAAATTCGTAAAAATAAAAATTAAGGAATGAAAGAAAACGACAAGACAGTCGTTGTCATTGACGCAGGAGGACGAGGAAGTGCCCTTGTTCAGAAATACTCACAAAGTCCCCAAGTTAAAAAAATAATAGCAATTCCCGGAAATGACTTAATGTCTCTCAGTAGTAAAAAGCCTGTTAAAACCTACCAAAAATTAAAAACAATTAGTATTAAAGAAATTATTGAAATCTGCAAGAGAGAAAAGGCAAATCTTATAGACGTAGCTCAAGATAACGCAGTGGAGGCAGGACTTACCGATAAACTAAACGAACAAGGATTTAATGTAGTTGGACCAACACGTAGCGCAGGACAAATAGAATGGGACAAAGCATGGGCCCGTGAATTTATGAAGAAATATAAAATTCCTTCTCCGAAATATAAAATCTGTAATTCAAAACAGGAAGGCATCCAATTTATTAAATCTCAGGTATCCAGTCGGTGGTTTATAAAAGCAGCAGGACTGGCGGATGGAAAAGGCGCGCTTCCGGCAGAAAATAAACAAGAAGCGTTTGAAGCGATTTCGCAAATGTCGAAATTCGGAAAAGCCGGAAAAACTTTCGTAATCGAAGAATGGCTTACAGGCGAAGAGTTTTCTACGTTTGCGATAAGCGATGGAAACTATTTTCAAATAATTGGAAGCGCGCAAGACCATAAAAGATTATACAATTCAGATAAAGGACCAAATACGGGAGGTGTCGGATGTAGCACCCCGCCGCTTGTAGTTACTAAAAACATCTTTAAACAAGCAAAGCTTATAATTGATAAAACGCTTAAGGGACTAGCCAAAGAAAACCGTAAATATAAAGGAGTTCTATACTTAGGTGCAATTGTTGTCAAAGGAAAAGTTTCCGTAATTGAATTCAATGCCAGATGGGGGAGTCCAGAAGCAGAAGTACTTATTCCCGGAATACAAAACGATATGTTCGAAATTGGGATGCATATTGCAAAAGGTAATTTAAGAAAAATTAAAATAAAAACTGACGGTCTGGCCAGAATCGCTATTACAGGATCGCTTCGTCCGGAAGCTGTGAGAAAAAAAAGAAAACTGTTAGGCGTAAGAGAAGCATTAAGAATTGATGGAGTTACAATGTTCGGCGCGCGCGTAACCAAAGAAAATAATTATTACCTCGTTTCGACTGGGAGATTATTCCACATAGTTGGAAAAGGCAAAACAATAGTTCAGGCAAGACAAAAAGCATATGAAGCAATGTCACTTTTATACATAGAGGGCAATAGTTTGCATTACAGAACAGACATTGGATGGAGAGATATTGAGAGAATACGAAAACATAGTGTATAATTTACAATATGGAGATTTTTAGAAAGCACAGCTGGATTTGGAAAGTAATAGTCATCATATCAACGCTTGCGCTTATTGCAACGTCTGTTCTTCCGTTTCTCTCACTTCGATAAACTATGAACTTGCAAACGCCTATTCGGCAGGCTGGCAATATATTCACAAGATACGCAGGAAGGCTTGAAAAACTTGGGATCAAAACATTGGAAGATTTGCTTTATTACTTCCCATTTCGTTATGACAATTATTCTATAATCTCAAAAATTGAACAAGTACAAAGTGGGGAAGTGGTAACGATTCAAGGAACAGTAATCGACATCAAGAATGAATATACTAAAAGATGGAAGAGAATTCAAAAAGCAAAGATCGAAGATGATACGGGAGCTATTGATGTTACCTGGTTTAACCAACCATTTATTCTAAGCATTATTAAAAAAGGAGACAATGTGTCTCTTTCCGGCAGAATTGGCTCATATTTAGGAAAAAGCCTACTTGAATCTCCTGAGTATGAACTTCTAGGCCTAGAAAATTCCTCACAAACAATTCACACCGGACGGCTTGTACCGATTTATAGCGAAACGAAAGGAGTATCATCCAAATGGTTACGCCGTCAAATATATAAAATACTTAAAGAAAACAGACAAAATATACTCGAGTATATTCCTAGCTCAATTAAGGAAAATAATGATTTAATGGGGATATATGAATCAATTGAACAAATTCATTTTCCAAAATCAAAAAATCTTGCAGAAAAAGCACGACACCGTCTTGCTTTTGATGAGCTTTTTTTACTTCAACTAGCCGCAAGAAAAAGAAGATCTGAATGGAAGAAAAACTTAGAGAGCCACTCCTTTTCTATATTGGACTACACAAAGGATATCGAGGAGCTCTGGAAAAAATTACCATTTGAGCTAACGCACGCGCAGCAAAGGACAATTAGGGAAATCTTCAAAGATCTCTCCTCATCCAAAAGTCCAATGAACAGGCTCCTAGAGGGAGACGTAGGATCGGGAAAGACAGTTGTAGCAAGTATTGCCATGTATTTAGCTTTTTTGAATAAATTTCAGTCCGTACTAATGGCGCCGACAGAAATACTTGCCAATCAACATTACCAGACTATTCTAAATCTTCTAAAACCTGCTGGAGTGAAAATTGGATTGGCAACAGGAAATAAAAAACAAAATACTCAAGATTTTGATATTCTTATCGGCACCCATGCAGTTTTATCCAAAAAAATAAATTTCAAAAGACTAGGACTGGTAGTAATTGACGAACAGCAACGTTTTGGTGTGGAACAGCGGGCAATAATTAGAGAAAAGGGAGAAAACCCCCACTTCCTCACAATGACAGCAACGCCAATTCCCAGAACCATTGCCTTAACCCTATATGGAGATCTGGATTTATCCATTCTGGATGAAATGCCCCATGGCAGAAAAATTATAAAGACGTGGCTTGTTCCGCCTCAAAAAAGACAAGCTGCGTATAATTGGATCAAGAATCAAATTCTGAAAACTAAAACTCAAACTTTTATAATCTGTCCATTTATCGAAGAGTCTGAGAGCTTACAAACTGTAAAAGCAGCAACAAAAGAATACGAAAGACTTAAAAGAGAAGTTTTTCCAAATCTAAAACTGACACTGCTTCATGGAAAGTTAAAAAGCAAGGAGAAAGAAAATGCTTTGGAAAATTTCAAAAGTGGAAAAACCGATATCTTGGTTTCAACGCCTGTTGTCGAGGTCGGCATTGATATTTCAAACGCTACGATAATGATGATTGAAGCATCGGAAAGATTTGGACTTGCGCAACTCCATCAGCTAAGGGGAAGAGTCGGAAGAGGAGACAAGCAATCATACTGCCTTCTATTCACAGATTCACAAAGCGGAAAAACCATAGAAAGACTTAAGGCGATGGAAAGCAGACAGACAGGAACAGAACTAGCGGAACTTGATTTAAAACTTCGAGGCCCTGGCCAAATATATGGAACCCTTCAACACGGAGTACCGCAGCTTAGAATTGCATCATTTTCCGACTTTACGCTTATCGAAAAAACAAAAATAGAAGCAGAAAAAATTTTCCCAAACCTCAAAAGCCACCCATCACTTTTAGAAAAAGTGGAAAATTTAGTTACCAAACAAGTCTCTCCGGATTGAAAATCCCACAACCCTCTGTTAAAATTCCCTAACCATGAATAGCGAATACGATCCGCGCCAGTTTCATTTTTCTTCAATTTCTGATGAATTTGAAGAAGGCGATTTTAATATTCACTTACCTTACTCAGATTTAAAAAGATGGATATTGGATGATAGTGTGCTTGCACAAGCTGCAAGTGTTTTTAAAATATGGGGAAGATTAAATGAAGTTAGAGCTTTAAGTTTTCTTTCCTATGTAGGTCCTGCGCCGGAAAAACAGTACTTTATTGGCTATTCTCATAATCGACTAGATCATTCGTTGGTAGTAGGTCTTACGGCTGGAGAAATTGGGAGACGTAATAATCTTTTGCAAAGCCAAATAGACACTCTGGAAATAGCAGGAGTTCTGCACGATATTGCAACGCCTGCCTTAGGAGACGCTGCTAAATCTATAGATCCGGATAATCTAGACGAGGAAAAATTTTGGCACGAAGTAGTAGATGCAAAAGAAGAAGAATTTCTAAGAAAGAAGGGGCTAAGTCGTGAAGAGTTGGATGGCATTATTGTCAACCATGGACGTCTTGGACAAGTGCTGGATATCGCAGACAGAATAACTTACACGACTAAAGATCTTAGTGAAATAATTGGCTATACGGAAAGTAAAATAAATATTCACCCATATCTTCTTGAGCTCAGATATCCGCTATCTCATTACCCGGATATAGGAAATATTTATAAAGACGTCGTGGTTGACCAAAAGAAGGAACAAGTATTTTTCTCGGATTACAAAAGACTTGGAGTTTTTCTGCTACTCAGAGCCTTGATGCATAAACATCTATATATGGAACCTACCAGCCAAGGACGAGATCTGTTTGTTGCCAATCTCTTAAGACCTCTTTACTCTCCCAACGGCCAAAAGCCCTTAAGCCCACAAGAGCTTAGAAAAATGACCGATAGGGAAGCGCTGGACGTACTAGCTAAGCATTATAAATTTCCCAGATTGGAAGGCGAGTGGCTTTATACACAATTAACAAACTGGCATCCGCGATATGAAAGATGCGAAACGCTAAGAGAAGCAGAACAAAAAAGAAAAGAAATTAGCGATAGGGGACGTCTAGTTTTGGGAATAAAAAAATGCAAGGGGTTTGATGCCGGCCTTTCGTATCTAACCTTAGATGAAACTCAAAAAGTAGTGCCTTTTGAACAAGCCGATCCTACTATGGCGGGCCAAATTAGAGGAATTGAAGGAGAAACTAGAGCCATATATGTTTTTTATACAGATGCATCCGAAGATACACCGATAAATGAACTATTGAGAAAAGTTCACGGTATTCCTCAAAGTATTGCGGTAGAAGACGAAATAAGGTAAAATACGTAAATGCCACAGGAACCAAAGAGGAGACATTCAAGACAAAGAAAAGGAAAAAGAAGATCAAGCATAAAGCTGAGTGTTGCGCAAGGAATAACTTGCTCAAATTGTGGTGGTACAGTGCTGCCTCATGTAGTCTGCAAGAATTGCGGGTATTACAATGGCAAACAAATTATAGTAAAAAAAGAAAAAAAGAAATCAAAAGAAAAAGAGAAGGAAAATGACACTTCGAGATGAAAAATCCTCTTGATCCAAGGCACAAAAAAAGACAAAGATTAGTCGAAGATCTTTTTAGGAAAGAGTTCCATGATCAACCCATAGACCTGAAGGCTTTGGATATTTTTTCTCATATAGACTTTATAGATAAGAACATTCAAAAGGCAGCTCCTGAGTTTCCAATAGAAAAAATCAATAGGGCTGATCTTGCGATCCTTCGGCTTGCTATTTATGAACTGCTCATTGAAAAAAAACAGCCGCCAAAAGCCATAATTGATGAGGCGATAGAACTTGCCAAAGAATACGGCGGAGAAACAAGCCCTTCGTTTATTAACGGCGCGCTTGGAAATATTGTTCAAAATAATTATGATAACACTTCCCAAATTTAAAAATAAAAAACTTCTCGAGCAGGCATTTATTCATAGATCCTACTTAAATGAAGCGAAAGAAAAACTTTCTTCAAATGAACGTCTTGAATTTTTAGGGGACAGCATTATATCGTTTGTAGTTTCCCAACATCTTTACAATAAATATCCAAATTTCGATGAAGGCATACTAACCAATTTAAGATCCATGCTTGTCAACACAAAAAACCTGGCGGAGCTAGCCAAAGAGCTAGGATTTGGTGAGCTTTTACAACTCTCAAAAGGAGAAGAAGAGTCAAAAGGAAGAGAAAATATTAGCCTTTTGGCAGATAGTTTTGAGGCGTTTATAGGCGCTTTTTTTATCGACCAGGGAATCGAAGAAACTACGAAGTTCATAAATTTAGTTCTTCTGCCAAAAGCAGAGTTTTTCGTCCATACCAAAGCTTTTAAGGATCCAAAAAGTCTTTTGCAAGAACTTATCCAAGCCAAAAAGCAAAAGTCCCCGGCCTATACGGTAGTCCGAGAAGAAGGTCCGCCCCACAAAAGGATTTTTACCGTAGAAGTTGCCGTAGACGATGTTATTTTGGGAGAAGGGAATGGAAAATCAAAACAAGAAGCAGAGAAAGAGGCTGCAAAAAGAGCGCTCGTACATTTAAGCCTTGAGAATAGCAAGATTTAATGATAGAATCTGAATATGGCAGTAACTATAAGATTGAGCAAAACCGGAAGAAAAGGGGAGCGAAAGTACCGAATCGTAGTTAAAGAGAAACGAAGTAAAAGAGATGGTAAGGCCATCGAGATACTTGGATGGTACGAAAAAAGAGAAAAGGAAGTTTTAAAAAAAATTAATATGGAAAGATACAAGCATTGGATGTCTGTAGGTGCTAAGCCAAGTGAAAAAGTAAGAAAAATAGTAGAGCTATGAAAGCAGCACTTTTATACATTGTCTCAGCAATAGTTGAGAACCCCGATAAAGTTAATATTCAAGAAGAAGAATCCGGCGACCTTATAATCTTCAAAGTTACGGTCGATAAGGCTGACATGGGCAAAGTGATAGGCAAAAACGGAAAGGTCATTCGGGCAATAAGAAATGTCCTAAAGATTTCAGCTATAAAACAAAACAAAAAAATAAATATTGAGCTTTCGGAGAACCCCAATTAAATTCGTATCAAAAAAAATAAAATCCGTCGTATGAACATAACTATTATAACCCTTTTTGAGGAAATGTTTAAAGGCCCCTTCGAGCATTCAATTATCAAAAGAGCGATAGGCAAAAAAGCAATTAAAATAAATTTTGTAAATATCAGGGATTTTGGCCTAGGAAGACACAAAATTGTTGATGATAAGCCATATGGAGGCGGTAAGGGAATGGTAATGAGAGTTGATGTTTTAAGCAAAGCTATCGAAAAAGCAAAAAATAAAAAACTAACTTCTAAGTTCCAAAAAATTATTCTTCTGGATCCTAAGGGCAAAACCTTTACTCAGAAAAAAGCACAAGAGCTATCAAAACTTAAGCACCTGGTGCTTGTCTGCGGACACTACGAGGGCGTTGATGCAAGAATAAAAAATTTCATTGATGAAACGATATCTATTGGAGACTTTATACTAACAGGAGGAGAAATTCCCGCTATGGTAATCGTTGATAGCGTCACAAGACTTGCACCTTTTGTATTGACAGGAAACGCAGTGGCTGAAGAGTCTTTTTCCCGCTCAGAAAAAATGAACTCACGTCTTGAGTATCCTCAGTATACCAGACCTCAAGTCTATCAAAACCTTAAAGTACCAAAACTTTTACTATCAGGGGACCATAAAAAAATAGAAGAATGGAGAAAAAAAGCATCGCTTAAAATCACCCTGAAAGTAAGACCTGATCTTATTAAAAATCAATCTTAAAATGGAAAAGTAGAAGTAGAAGCTGAGGAAGAAATAGGAGAAGTTAAACTGTTCGGCAACGCGCTATAATTCCACAAAGACAATTTATTAATAAGTTCTATCCCCTTTGGAGAAACAGCTTGAATTGGCTCACTGTCATTAAATCGTATCTGAGGAAGCGGTTTATAATAAAATAGTATTTTAACAACTACAGCATTGGATTCCTGACTAATGCTTACAACCTCTGAAATGGGAAATGATCTATAGAGCTCATTTACAAATTTAACAGTTCCCTGATAAGTCGATTTAACACTTAAAGACATCGACAGATATGGAAAACCGCTAGTCTTGAAAGACGTTTCTGACAAATCACCAACCTGAAATTCATAATCCGAAAGAGAAACACCGGAATTTATCGCAGCCTGTGAAACAGCATTAAGAATTCCCTCAAAATCCTTGTCCATGGGCAAAGCGGAAGAAACAAGTTTTAGCTGCGAATCAAGAGTGGAGTCATCCATACCAGAAAGAAGATCTAAATTATTCTTTAGAATAATAAGCTTATCTGCTTCATTCTTAGCGTTCTTGCTAAGAGTAGACAGCTCAAGAATTCTTGGAATAATTACTACTAAGAAAAGGAGAAGACAAACTAAGATTGTAATTATAAACAAAATTTGTTGTTTGTATCGTGTGTAAATAATTTTTATTGTGTTTATGTCTATATTTGTTTTTTCATTCATAATGTGTCTCCCTTTATGGAAAGTGAGTATCCGTTTCCCTTTACATCAACAGCAAGGCTATCAATTGTGACATTCTTAATTATTTTCTTATTTTTTGCCATATCTATTAAGCTATTCATTAAATTATTTATCGACAAAAGTGAACTCGAAGATACTGTTAGTTCAATCTTGTCTTTGCCAATTGTCATTGAATTTACAGAAACTCCCTCAGGTATTTTTTGCAAGATAGCGTTTATCGAAACGTCAAAATTAGATCTTGATTGAATAATGTTGGGAAGATCTTTTATCCTATCATTTATAACAACTAACTTTGCTTCTCTTTTATGCAATAAAGATAAGCTATAAAGAGCATCATTTTCTTTCTCTTTTATAGCAACGGGGGAAAGTGCCCGGCTTAAAAAAAACAAAATAACAGATATTGCTAAAAGGGCGAAAAGACAACATATCGCGGCGATACGTAAAATTCTAAGTGCTCCTGAAGTTTTTGCCCTATCAATCTGTGCGGGTGAAAGAAGATTTATTTCATTTTTCATAGTCTCTCATTGCCAGCCCTACAGCAATGGTATAATCTGGTGCATTGTCAAGAATCTCAGCGGGTATATTTTTTTGATCTATAAGCACCTTCCAGGGATTAGCGATAGCTGTTTCGACATTTGCTTTATTGGTAAAAAATAGATCTATTCCAGGAAGCCTAGCTGTCCCTCCTGAAAGGATTATCTGTCTTATTGGCTTATCGTCTTTATACTTTTCCGCGTAAAAAGCCAATGCCTTTTTAACCTCCCCGGATATCGACTCCAGAATTGGCTCTGTCGCTTTTCCAATCTTTCCTCCAAAAACCTCCTTTGAAACCCCGTAAGTTTTTTTGTATTCCTCTGCTTCCTTAGAAGTAAGTCCGAAATCTGTTGCGATTGCACGGTTAATAGCGGCACCGCCGGTTGAGATTGCGTAGGTAAAAACCATAATCCCTTCTCTTATAATTGCCAAGGCTGTACTAGCAGATCCGATACTAACAATAAGGGAGATAGGAAAATCATCGCGCTCAACCAGCGCCCTTACGGTAGCAAGTATTTGGGTCTCTATCGCGTTTATCGTAAATCCTGCCATCGATAAAACTTTTTGGTATTTATTTATAAGCTGGGTCGGTGCGCCAACCATCAGGATTTGCATCTTTTCTCCCATTATCATCTTGGACGGTCTTCTTAAAACCGTCCAAGCCAGTGTTATTGTCGAAAGAGGAACGGGAATATACTGCTCGGCCTCCCAGTAAATGGCTGAGGAAAGTTCCTTATCGGACAACACAGGCATTTCTATAACCTTTGTGTATACTTGATTTTCCGCCAAGGATACATTGACATACTTCGTCGTAATTTTTGCATCCGTTACGGCTTTGATTAGAGCTTGCGACATTTCTTCTTCATCCATTGGAGACTCTGACAGCATTCCCTTTGAGGGAGTAGGAACGATAATAGATGAATCTAGTAAAAACCCATCCTTTTGCTTAGATAACCATACAATTTTGGTAGTTGTTATTCCAATATCAAGACCGAATGGCTTTTTGTTCATGGGCAGTTAATTTATTTTGGCCAAAAAAGGCCATGAGTGAAATATTGTGCAGGAATTTGAGGATAACCCTGAAAAACATTAATCTTTCTTACTACAGCATTTCCCGCCGGTCCTGAGGTCCCAGTTGATGTAATTAGAGATCCCTGAGAGGGCAAAGCTATGGCTCCTCTTATTCCTACGACTGTATTTGCATACAAAGGAATAATTCGCGCTACAAGTCCCGAGACAACTGGAATAGTTGCTCGATTAGGAAAAGTCCTACCTCCTACGATACCGCCCGCAGATGCTGCGCTAAAATTATTACTGCTTTTTCTTGTTCCACACGGATCATAAGCAAATTTTTTGATAGTTCCCGGCAAAGGACCGGAGATAACCGCAATTTCAAGCGCGGCTTTTGTGTTTATTAGTGGATTTGAATCGCAAATATCGGATGACCTTCCCCAATAGACATCAAAAGAAACTCCGCTCCACGCAATACTGTAATTAGGGCTACCATTATTATAGTCGATAAGCCAAAGATCAGCGCCGTCATCCTTAGGGACTACATTTCCGCCATTAAGCAATACTTCTAATCCGCTCTGGGTCGCAATATTAGTATTATAACTTGTATTTGGAAGAGTGCTGCCTGCAATAGAAGCGCCTGATTGAAGCGTCTGTTGAATTCCGGCTTCCGCCGCTGATAAGGCTTTGGCAGAGTTTGCCTCCTCAGTTGAAGTTCGAAGACTGGTTATGCTTTTTGAAACGACTGATAATCCGACCGTTACAGCAATTACCATTACCAAAACAACTATCAAAAGCGTCTGTCCTTTTTGGGAGT
>JAMCYD010000004.1 GCA_023473785.1 Patescibacteria group bacterium | reverse complement strand
GAGTGTATGTGGATAGATGGAATAAAAAAACCGTGCTGTTTACAACTAACCTCGTCCGCGGTTTTCTGCTTTTGCCTTTTTTAATTAGCAATCTCCATGTTAGTTTGGTTTATATACTGACATTTCTAATTGCAGTCACTACGCAATTTTTTCTTCCGGCAGAATCGGCAATTATTCCAAGTTTAGTTCCTAAAAAGTTACTTTTTTCTGCAAATGCAGTTTTTTCACTGGGCATTTACGGAACAACTCTTCTTGGGTACATACTCTCAGGCCCTGTGATTCTTCTTTTGGGTAGAACAGCTACATTTATTTTTCTGGCTGTCTTATTCTTTCTAAGCACAGTTTTTATCTTTTTTATAAATATTCAGAAGAAAAAGGTAAGTTCAGTATCAGATAGGGTAGTGTCCTCGGTTATTGCCGATGCACGGGAAATATTTTCGTTTATAAATCGGGTAAGAAAGGTTATGAAGGCTTTAGCTATGTTGACCATAGCACAGGCAGTAATTTTTATGTTTGCAGTACTTACTCCGGGTTACGCGACTACAATACTTAAGATTCAGTTAGAAAGCTTGTCTTGGATCCTTATCGCACCCGCAGCTTTGGGAATGGGGCTTGGAGCGATAATTCTTGGAAGCGTTGGTAAAAGATTTGACCGTAAATGGCTAAGCAGTATTGGTTTTTTGATTACCGGAGTTGTTTTTATTTTATTTCCGTTTGCAGACAAAGTTTCATCTCATGGATTTGTTAAAGTTATAAATAGTTACCTCCCGCATACTTTAAATATCACGATTTTACATATAGTTGTGGTTATGGCGGCTATTATAGGACTGGCGATATCACTTGTTTTTATTACCTCAAATACTATTATTCAATTAGAGACAAGTGAATCGATGAGAGGCAGAGTCTACGGCTTCTTAAATGCTCTAATTGGAGCCGTTTCCTTCCTGCCGGTCGTTATGGCAGGGGGACTTGCCGATCTTTTTGGAATAGCCCGGGTTATAACTGGTTTTGGTATTATAATGATTACCCTGGGTATCACCTTTTTGATATTTGAATAAATTATGCATTTTTTTGTTGTAGTCCTTTTTATTTGTCTTCTTGTATTTCTTTTCTGCATTTACTTTTTATCCCACGATGATCTTCTCTTTCTGAGAAAAGACGTAACAACGGAAAAGATATTTAACTTGGTATTTATTGATTTTCTGATTGGTCTTTTTTTTGCAAGACTTTTTTATGGAGCGCTTCATGATCTTTCTATCCTTTTGCATCCTTTGGCGTTTGTACTTTTCCCATATTTTCCGGGCCTTTCCCTTGTGGGCGGAGTTTTGGGCGCAGTTGCCTTTTTAATTCTCTATTCAAAAAATAAAAACATACCGCAGGCTCGGATAGTTGATTTTTTCTCTATCTCATTTTTGGGAGCCTTGCCGGTAGGTATTTTAGGGTATTATCTATTGTCGCAAGCCAGGTTTTCCATAGGAGCTATTATTTTGGTTCTTGTCTATATTGCAATCTTTATTTTCTTTATTAAATTTCTGCGAGAAATGCTGTTAAAGGGTAAAATTAAAGACGGCACAATTGGACTCATCTTTTTATCGCTGTTCTCTTTTATATCTATTGCTTCGAATATCGCTGAGGAGTTTAGAGGATTGGCCTTTTTAAGACAGCCGGAAAACTTTATCATGCTTGCGATACTTTTAATCTCGGTTTTCATTCTTTTTAGGCAGGAAAATCTTCTTACGGAACTTGTAAAGCTTAAGAAGCGTTTCATTTGAATTTTTTATTATGGATATAGGCGTAATATACGAGGATGATTATCTTCTGGTGATCGATAAACCATCGGGAATAACAGTAAATCGCTCAGATACTACAAAAGATGAGGAGACGATACAGGATTGGGCAGAAGAAAAATTGAGAATTGATCGTGCTGAGGTCGCCTCCGAAAATTTTCGTGTTCACAACGCGGGCAACTTTTTTTCAAAAAACGACGTTAATGGCGCAAATGCTCACAGCGAAAATTTTGGAAGCTCCCCGCACGAGAATTTGAAAGAGGAGTTTATAAAAAGGGCGGGGATTGTTCATAGGCTGGATAAGGAGACATCGGGAATTCTTCTGATCGCAAAAAATCCCGATGTTTTTCTGAATTTACAAAGTCAGTTTAAGGAAAGGAAAGTCAGGAAAACATATATTGCCTTGGTGCACGGGATCGTTCGGCCGGAAGAAGGGGAGATCGATGTGCCGCTTGGAAGGCTTTCCTTCAACAGGAAAAGATTTGGAGTAGTTGCAGGAGGGAGAGAGTCCACCACTCGGTATAAAGTATTAACTATTAAGTATTTAATGACTGGCAAAAGAGAAGAAGTACTAAGTTTATTGGAATTAAACCCAAAGACGGGGAGAACACATCAGATAAGAGTACATCTTAAATATTTTAATCATCCGGTTTTTGCGGATTCACTCTACGCCGGTCGGAAAACAGCTAGAGGGGATCGAAAATTGTTGCCGCGCCTTTTCCTCCACGCCGCAAAAATCTCATTTGAACATCCCAGAACCAAAAAAATAATTTCTTTTGAAAGTCCGCTTCCAGAGCAGCTTGAAAATTTCCTGAAAAATAGGACAGCTTGATTCTTCTATCTAATTATTGATAGTATTTTCCTATACCCTAATTTCGAAAGGAGGGGATTTATAAATGGGGAAGTTTGGCGGATTTTATAAAGGAGAAAAGAAAAAGAAAAAGAAAGACCTCGATAAAGCTATTTCTAGTTCTCAAATTTATTCTCCTACTCTTACGATGCCTGAGATAATCTCAAAAAAGAAAAAAGATTATTAGTAAGATGAAAAGAAAAAAAAGCAAAAACGGCAAGAATACAAAATTTGCCATTATTTTTTTTGCTCTGGTTGCAGGGATTACTGTATTTTCTCTTCTATTTAAAGTAATATTACTTGTCAATCAAAGCCGTTTTGATAATCAGCATCGTTTTACGATAAGCGTTTGGGATAATAAAAATCTTGAAGTAATATCTTTTTCTCCCAATTCGCATTCGATATCAATACTTAGACTCGACGGAGACGCTCGGAGCTTAAATTTATATAGATTTCTAGAAATTCCAATCGATGCGAGAATACAGGCCGATTTTATCAACACAAGCGAAAGTGCTTCGTCCTTACTAACTAATCTGCTTTTTAAATATAAAAATATTAATTCAGATATTAATGTTATCGATATTGCTAAACTTTCCCTATTTGCAAGAACTATCTCTCCTGACAATCTTTATCAGAAGCGCGTATCGGTTCTTAGTGATGAATCAGCATCGGATAAAATTTCCTCTTCTCTTTTTTCAGATGAAAAAATAACAGAAGAAAATATAAGGATTGAGATTGTTAATGCATCGGGAGTCTATGGGGCAGGGGGGAGGTTCGCCAGACTTATTAATAATATGGGTGGAAATGTAGTTTTTGTCTCAACAGCGCTAAATACTGCAAAAAAATCCTCAATTTTATATTCCGGCAAAAGAACATATACCCTTGACAGATTGGAGAAACTCCTGGAATTTCCAGTGGAGAAAAATAGCGAAAAATTCATAGGTGATGTTATAATAAGAATTGGGGAAGATAATAAGACAAGCCTTAAGTATTAGATATGTTTGTTTTAGTAATATTTTTTATCGCTGTATTGTCAGTAGTTTTGTCCTTGTTATCCCTAAGACATATCAACGATAAGAAAGAGATAAGGAAAACATCAGAAGAGCTATTAAAAAATAGAGTAGTTTATAGGAAGAATCATGACTCGTCGTCCTCTTCATCGTAATCCTTTTCTTCTTTCTCCGTGCGATCTTTTTGTCTGGATTTTACCCTCTTGTTAAATTCAAGTGTTTTTTCTGCTCCCGAAATAAAAGAAGGTTGGTCTTTTAAATGAGATGATCTTTTTGTTTCTTTTATAAAGACAATAAGATGGTAGTTTGAGGCTGATTTTACAAAAGCCTCATAGAGATTACCGGCTTTAATAAATTTGATAAGCCTTGTGCCAATGTTGTCAGGTAACATTCCTACATATTGCTTTGACCCGGCCAGCAGGAATATCTTAAATCTTTTTACGGAAAGAGAAAGTGACTGTCCGGTACGCAGCTTGTTAATTATTGCAGGTTGGGCTATGTTTATAACCTCAATAACTTTGGTTTTCCCCGGTTCTTCAAGGAAAGCATTGCTAACGTTTATGGAGGTAGAGTCTTTTTTTATGCTGCCTTTGGATTCTTTGTCGCCCGAAATTTTCTTTAGATTCCTAAGAGCAAGGGGATTGAGTGCATCTATTCCCAAAACTCTTTTATATGTAATTTTTGCGTCTTTTGTCTTGCCCAATATGCTGAAGGCAAAAGCCAGGCGGTTTAAAGCGTCGATGTCGTTTGGATTATCCTTGACTAGGGTTTTATTTAAGGTTATTGCCTTTTCCCAGTCGCCGTTTAATGCAGTATAGATAGCCTGATTTTTTAGTGATGTCATTACCTAGAATTTACTTTAATATTGTCGAAAATTCTACTACTATTTATTGCAAAAGTCAAGGTATAAACGTTATAATTAGTCTCTAGTCGTTGGTCTTTAGTCTTTGGTAAGCCGTCCAATGACCAAGAGCTAATGACTAATGCCTAATTTATGAGCGGACATTCCAAATGGTCACAAATTAAAAGACAAAAAGAGAAAACAGATCAAAAAAAAGGTGTAACCTTTACTAAGCTTTCCAATGCTATAGCCATAGCGGTGAAGAGTAGTGGAGGAGTAGTCAACATTGATCAAAATTTTAGACTTCGTCTTGCAGTTGATGATGCAAGAGCTCTTAATATGCCTAAGGAGAACATTGAGCGGGCAATTAAGCGCGGTCTGGCAAAAGAAGGAGGGGGAATCGAAGAAGTTATCTATGAAGGATTTGCTCCTGGAGGAGTGGCAATAATTGTCAAAGCGGCGACTGACAATAGAAATCGCACCACCGCAGAAATTAAAAGTGTAATCGAAAAAAATGGAGGGACATTTGCCAGCGTCGGTGCAGTTTCATGGATGTTTAAAGACCAGGGCTTAATAACTGTTCCCAAAAATGGCAAGAACTTTGATGAGATTTTTGAGGCAGCAGCAGACAGCGGCGCAGAAGATTTAAAAGAAACAGGGGATGTTGTAGAAGTTTATACAAAACCTAATGATTTATTTAGGGTTAAAAACTATCTAAGCCAAAGAGGGCTTGCGGTTCAAAGCGCGCAGCTTTACAAAACCCCTTCGACATACGCACAAATAAAAGATGCCGGTACTGCTGACAAGGTGGTTTCCCTAATAGACAAACTAGAGGAACTGGATGATGTCCAAAGCGTATATGCTAATTTTGATATCCAGGATGGAATACTTAAGGACTAGAAAATATGAGCTCTAGAAGAAAATCAAGGCTGCACAGAAGGGGAGTATTGAAAATATTAGTCTCACTTAACAAGAGACAGCGTTTTATCTTGGCGGTTTTGATTTTATCTGTAGGCTTATTTATTTCCCAGCATTTACTGGGGAAATCAGGATTTTATACAATTTTTACTCTTGCGGTATTAACAGATATTTTTTTGTATTCGGCTCTCCGCGAAGACCTGAAAGACAATTTTTTTCTACAGGTTTTTATCCTTCCACTTTTTTTTAGTCTTTCTTTTGGGCTGTTTTATTTTTTGGTTCCGGCGAGGTACATTACAAGAATTATTATAACTTCATTTTACGCCTTAGGCCTCTATTCGCTTTTTTTAAGTGAAAATATTTTTACTGTTTCCTCGATTCGTACAATTGCGCTTTTATCATCAGCCAGAACAGTATCGTTTGCAATCACGCTCTTATCGTTTTTCTTTCTTTCAAATGTGCTTTTCTCTTTCCATATCAACATATTTTTATTCCTAGTCCTGCTTTTTCTCTTATCTTTTCCTCTTATTCTTCACGCAATTTGGACCTATACTCTTGAGCGGAAATTATTTGCACAAGCTTATTCGATATTAGGTTTAACTTTATGCCTGATTGAAGTAGGATCTATTTTGTGGTTCTGGCCAAGTACGTCGACCATACTTGCTATTTTTTTAACCGGAGTATTCTACATAATAGTCGGGCTTTATCAGGTATGGCTTGAGAGAAGGCTTTTCAAGAGCATAATGTGGGAATATATCTGGGTCGGGAGCATAGTATTTATCACTCTTATATTGTTTACTTCATGGTTAGGCTGAAAAAAAAGCTGTCTGTTAGGGGGAAGGGGAGAGAGGGGATTACTGCAACCAGGTAAAAATTAAAATCTACAAAGTACAAAACCTGATATAGTTTGATATACTTACTAAAAATATTATAGGATATGGGGATGTGGATAACTTTGGGTTTTAATTAAACTTAATTTAATTTCACAGCTTTTCTACTTAGTTTTCACAGAATCGTTAAGGTGCACTATTCCAGCCTCAGCTTAATTCGGTCTAGTTAAATATAAAAATAATACGAACGCCTAGTTCGCTTCTGCTCCACGGTTTTTGAAGCTAATATTTGATGTTTAGATTGATAAATAAGCCTAAACTTCGTTTCTTCCCAAAAGGATGGGGGTAGAGGCAACTCCGCTAATGATTAAATAACTTTATAAATGGTTTTTTTAGAACATCAAGAAGGGATAAGAGATTCCATGCTTAATCTCTCTTCCTACTGATTTCTCTGGTAGGCCTTAGTGGGCAAAAATGTTGTCAGAAAAGCGGAGGGAAGTATAATGTGCTTATGTCGTACAATAATACTTTTACGACATCACTCAGCTTCACTTTCTGGGAGAAGTGGTTTTAAAATGTTTAATTTTCGTGAGAATTTATTTAATTATTTCAATTGTCCTCTATTTTTTTCTGTTTATTCTCCGCAAAAACCCTGACTCAAAATCCGCTCTCTACCCTACTATAGGATTTATCTTTTTATAAAATTAAAAATTATTTTGTAAAATTAAATGTAGAAGCTTAAGGAGTAACAGGGGCTGTGTAGTCGATATAAATAACGCCTATCGTTTTTTCGTCCAGGTTTCCTTCTGGGTTAAATAAAATACCTTTATCAACGTCTTCTAATCTAAAAGCAACCCATTTACCTTTTGCGCGAGAGTAGGGCTTAGGTCCATTGACGACTAGGGCTCTTCTTATTCTTGTTCCTTGAGCAAGTTGCCCGATAACATTAGTTGATCCACTGTCAGGAGTATAAATGCCGGGAAAATCTCTTACATTTACAAAAGTTCCATTGGCCCTCATGTCGAGTAGCTCTGCGTAAGTTTCGCCCGCTGGAACGACCTCGAATTCCCCAGTCCATTCTTCGTCTTCCGAAAGAGGTGTTTCTCCATCTAATTTAGCTGTAATCTGTCTATTCCAATCTCGTTTTTGCTGGTCGGTATCTACGAGAGGTGAAAATCTATGAAGAACGTGTTCTGCGGTAGATCCTATTGCAGCTCCAGTGTCTTGCCTAATTCTTCCTATATTGCCAGAGGCCACAGCGCCACCGGCTGCCACAACAGCACCGGCAGCTAAAGCTACCCTTAAGGCTCCAATAAGTCGTCCTGATTCCTGTCCTCTCATAAGGGTTATTATACGCTATAGGACTTTGTTTGTCAAATTGTTAAATCTTCAAGTTTTAGATGCTATTAATGTAATATTGCAAGGTCATATGGCGGAGTTTCTGCCTTTGGAAATCCATAAATATCTTGTTTTTTCTCAAGCGCCTTAAGAATCCTGATGTAGCGGTAGAAAACCGCATTTGTCCAGCCAAAGCCTGACTGTGTTTTATAATGAGCATTTTTTACCGGCTTATCTCCTTTTATTCCGTCAATTCTTTCAAAAAAGGTACCGTATTTTCTGAAAATTCTAGCCTGAGCATTTAAGGACTTATCCATGATTCTTTTGGCATCTTTGACAAATCCGTATTTCAAAAGTCCTATAACTGTAAGGTACTCAAGGGGAGGCCAAATGTAAGGCCAGTCCCATTGCTTTTGTTTCAATGTTTCTTCCAAAACTGGTCTATACATAGGCGGAAATGAAGAAAAATCAATTTTAGGAGCGAGAGACTCCTGGGCAGTGATTATAAGACCGTATTTACTTTCAAATAAATCAAGCCTTTTAACCATTTTCTTTGCGTGTTCATGCGTGGCAATTCCTGCCCATAGTGGTACAAATCCAGCAAGAGAAAAGAAGTCCCCCTGTTCTTTATGAACATAATCATAATCAAAATAAAAGCCTTCTTTATCATTCCACATAAGTTTATTTATCATATTTTTTCTCTTATTTGCCTGATTTTGCCAAAATTCCATCTCTTCTTTATCTCCTAAAAGCGATGCAATCAGTTCAAAATCTTTTTCATACTTATAAAGATAGGAATTTAAATCAATCGGCAGGAATTCATTGCATCTATTGTAGAATCTTGAAGTAAAATCCCATCCTGACTCAAGCTCAGATGAATGAGCATATCCGACATCTCTGTCTCCATATCTGTTTAATCCGAATTTCTTAACAAAATGATTAAACAGCTCTTCATTATTCCAGACATGGGTATATTCTTTTTTGGCAATTTCTATTTTTTCTCTCAACCACTTTACGTTTCCAAAACTTTCCAGGGGGTTAAGCAAGAGACTTTTTACAAAAGATGTTTTAGAAAGCGCCCCGTTGCCGTTATTAAATGTCTTATAGGTATCAAGAATCATGGAACTTAAAAATGGCGGTTGAGATCTTCCTACTGATGCATAAGAGCTGAAGTTTGGAATAACTCCGTACTTATTAAATATATAAGAAAAATTTTCTATCATGTCCTTCATAATCCATTCTCTTTTGGTGCCTATTAAGCCTTTAAACATAAAGAAACTGTCCCAGTAAAACATATAGGTGAATCTTCCATCATTTGGTGTAAAAAAGTTATTAGGAATAGTCAGAAAGTTATGATTGACTTTCTTTTTCGCGGGTTTATGAATAATTTTCTTCCAGTAAGAATCTATGTAGGCAAGGCAGTCTTTATATTCTTCCTCATAATTTTTGATTTTAAGCGATTTATCTGATTTCGTCGTTGTGAATTCGTTGGAAGATTGAATTTGCATGATATATTTAGTATGAGTTTTTGATAGGTTCTTTGTCAACTTTACGATTTGACAAAAGAGCTGTTATGTCGCAGAATATATATATGGAGCAACTGCCTAAGCTTATTGACGAATTTCTTGAATATCTGGAGGTTGAAAGAAATTGCTCAAAACTCACGATCCGCGATTATCGGCATTACCTCGATGTTTTTCAAAAATGGTTTTCCTCTACCCTGCCTGATAAATCAATAGAAAACCTGGATTTATCAATTGTCAGAAAATACAGAGTTTTTTTATCAAACAGGGCCGATGACAAGGGAATGACTCTAAAAAGAGTTACACAGAACTACTATGTAATCGCTCTTCGTTCTTTCCTAAGATACTTGATTAAAAACGATCATAAAACTCTTGAGCCGTCAAGAATAGATTTGCCAAAAACAGAAAGCAGGTCTTTGAAATTTTTGGACAAAGACCAAGTAAACAGGCTTGTAATTTCTATCGATACTTCAAAAGAAGAGGGACTGCGGGACCGGGCAATTTTGGAGCTTCTCTTCTCAACCGGACTTAGGGTTTCAGAGCTTGTAAGTCTTAATAGGGATAAAATCAATCTTGAAAGACGGGAGTTTGGGGTAATTGGCAAGGGAGGACGTGCCAGGGTAGTTTTCGTTTCCGATCGAGCCGCACAGTTTCTTGCAAAATACCTTGAGACTCGAGAAGATAGTTTTTCCCCACTATTTATACGCTACTCAGGTAAAGAGATTTCCGAAAATAGAGGAGAAAAGATGAGGTTAACAGCAAGAAGCATTGAAAGGATTGTCAAGAAATATGTAAGAGCGGCTCGGCTTCCGGTTGATGCTACTGTTCATACCTTAAGGCACTCATTCGCAACAGATCTGCTCTCAAACGGCGCCGACCTTCGATCAGTCCAAGAAATGCTGGGGCATAAAAATATTTCAACGACACAAATTTATACACATATTACCAATAAACAACTTCGGGATGTTCACGAAGCCTTCCATAGCGGAAATAAATAAAATTCGTTATTGCGTAACTCCCTGTCTCAATTTATAATGAGTGCAAATGCCAGCAATAGCAGAAACTTTAAGAAGATTAATTGCTCGAGAATCTGCGCCCAGGACAGAAATTCCAAGTTCTTCTGTTTTTAGACTGGCAAGAGCAGCAAGTGGAAGTGTTGCGGAAGAACAACTGCCTTGCGGCTATCAGTCGGTCTTATCTGAAAGTAATGGAACGCAGGTAAGGATTTTTGTAGGAGGCCCAACGTGGGCTTATGTTGAGATGGATAGCAAATCTCCTCGTCATTATGTGTCACACAGATGGGATTTTCTGGAAGAAAAAAATGAAGGGTCTTTTACAAGAGAATTTAACTCTAACGGAGCTAGAAGGACTAAAAGGAATAGAAAGAATAGACGGAAAAGAGAAATTACCGAGGATGTTTATTTCAATGATAACTTAACCGAACTTCACTTTCCAGACGGATCAATATCCTTCTCATAGTCTACCGTTGTGCGAGGCTTTGGAAGAATTTCTCCCTTGCCCTGTTTGGTTCCTATATAGACTAAAGGTAATGGTTCGCTTGCAGCTCGCCATATATTTGGATTACCAGGACATTGAGCGCAGATTGCCGGACGGTGGTTTTCAGGATATCTCCATGGATTATTTGGGCAATCCAGAGGCCTTGTCCCCATTCCTTCAAACCCGCACGAATCGGAGCTACTATCTATCGCCGGAGAGCCTACTTTATCTCTTTCGTTTCCTCCCATAAAAAAAACCAGGACCTTTTGGGTTCTGGGATTTAACTTTAGCAGAATAAGAATAGTGTGTCAACTAATAAAAAGATATGCTATAATTCCGGAAATGACAGTTGAAGAAGGCAATAGACCGGGATTTATAAAAGATGCTCCTGCTGAGAATTTTCAAGAAGGAATTCTCACGGTAGATCTTCCTCAAGCGTTTGGTTCAAAGACTTCTGGCAAGGTGCGAGATTATTGGACGGTAGACGGCAGACGTATTACTGTAACCACAGATAGAACTTCCGCCTTTGATAAATTAATATGCACAGTTCCTTTAAAAGGTGCTGTTTTGAACATGACATCCCAATGGTGGTTTAGTCAGACAGGTGAGATTATCCCTAATCATCTCATTGCGGTTCCTCATCCAAATGTTTTAATCTCAAGACAAGCGCAGGAAGTAATCCCGGTTGAGATGGTTGTCAGAGCTTTTATGGCTAAAAGCGCTACGTCAACCTCTGTGTATCATAACTATGAGAATTTGGGCCGAAGAAAAATTTACGGAATAGATTTCCCTGATGGACTTTCAGCAAACGAAAAATTCCCAATGGGTCCGATTGTAACCCCAACGACAAAAGCTAAGGAAGGGCATGATTTAGAACTTGATGAAGATGGGGCAGCGGAAATTGCAGATAGAGTGGGCGGAAAAGGCACTTGGGACAAAATGAAAATGTCCAGCTTAAGATTGTTCGGTTTCGGGTCAAATGTATTTAACAACAGCGGGTTAATATTGGCTGATACCAAATACGAATTCGGAATAGATGAAGACGGAGAGATAATGCTTTTAGATGAGGTTCATACATCCGATTCATCAAGAATTTGGAGAATGATTTCATATCTGGATCGTTTTAAGGAAGGAGAAAATCCTGAAACCTTCGACAAAGAAATTCTGCGCAGATGGCTTGCGGAGCACGGATTTAAAGGTGAGGGGTTAGTTCCTGTTGTTGACCCTTCCATAATTGAACAAATGACAAATGCTTATACTTATCCATTTTATTTAACAGCTGGTTATATGAAAATCGGCAGTAGCTCGCCAGAGCAGATAAGAGAACGGACTGTAGATTATTTTGAGAGGAATTGATTTTCTGCGGCTTTTAGGAAATTTGAGAGGAGCATGGCGACATTGACAGGACCCACACCGCCGGGAGTTGGAGTATAAAAAGAAGCGATGCCTTTTATTTCTTCTTCATCATAGTCTCCGTGGAACTTTCCGTCCTCTCCGCGAGACATTCCGGTTCCAATTAAAATTACCCCATCCTTGAGGTCTTCCGCTTTGACAATGTTCGGTTTCCCAACAGCGGCTATTACGATATCTGAATTTTTCAGAATTTCCTTCCTGTCTTCTGTTTTGCTGGTTACAATTTCTGGCTTAATTCCAAGTTTTTTCAAAGCTAGGATGATCGGACCTCCTGCGGTTACTCCCCGACCGACAACTGCTATTTTTTTTGACTTCAACCATTCGTTGAAATTTTCATATTGAATCTTTTCCAGAATTTTTAAGACAGACAGCGCAATCGGAGACATAAATTTTGAGTCCGGGTGGAAGCCATCCACATCTTTATGGGAATCTATGGAGCGCGCAATTTCTGTTTCTGATATTTGAGGAGGAAGCGGTCTTTGAACAATTACTCCATGAACTTTTGGATCATTATTTAATGCTTTAATTTTTTGCAAAAGCAAAGGCGTCGTTGTCTTGGGATTTAAATTTTCTACAGTAACTTCGGCTCCGATCTCTGTCCCTTTTAGTTTTTTTTGAGAGACATAAGCTCTTGATGCTTCATCGGTTGTAAGAGTTATTATGTGAAGATGAGGAACAATCCCATTTTCTCTTAGCTTTTTTACTCTTTTTCTAAGATCATCGAGAATCTGTTGTGCAATTTCCCGTCCATCTATTTTCATTTAGTCCTTTCCTATGAATGTGGCGGAAGCGACGTGGTCATTTGGGTTTGAATATCTCATAAGAATTACCCCTTGGGTGTCGCGCGCAAGTTTAGGAATAGATGAAATCTCAAGTTTTACAATCTGACCTTTTTTGGATGTAATAATAATTTCTTCGCAATTTGTCGGAATAACTTGCGCAAAACCAATCTTGCCTGTTTTTGAAGTCACTTTTGCAACTTTTACTCCCTTGCCTCCCCTACTCTGTCCTCTGAATAACTTGCAGGCAGTTTTCTTGCCAAGCCCGTTTTCCATAATTGTCAGAAGGTCGTCGTTTCCTTCCTTGCTTATCACATCCATTCCGATTACAATATCTTCTGCGTCAATTCTGATTCCTCTGACTCCCCTTGTTGCTCTTCCGGTTGGCCTTACACTCTTTTCTGAAAACCTAATTGCCTTACCGTTTTTAGTTGCCAAAATGATATCATTCTCCCCGTTTGATAGTTCACTCCACGCCAGTTCGTCTCCTCGATCCAGCTTAATGGCTACAATTCCATTTTTTCTGATGTTGTCAAATTCCGATAGTTTTGATTTCTTAACCGTTCCTTTTCTGGTCGTTAAGAATATAAAAACATTTTTTTCGTCTTTTCTATAATTTATAAAAGATTCTACTTTTTCTCCTGCCTCGATATTTAACAAATTAACAATCGCAGCTCCTTTGCTTGTTCTTGCCGATTCATTTATTTCATAAGCCCTTAGCTGATAAACCTTTCCTTTGTTCGTAAAGAAGAGCAGATTATCATGAGTCTGCGCGAATCTTATATGAGCAATTGTATCTTCTTCTTTGGTAGTCATGCCTCTTATTCCCTTGCCTCCTCTATGCTGAGTCTTAAAGCTGGTTAAGCTCTGGCGTTTTATATAGCCTGTATTGGTCAAAGTCATTACGGTGGCTTCATTGGGGATAAGATCTTCATCTGAAAATTCACCGACTTTGCTTTTGAATACTTTTGTCCGTCTTGGATCTTGGTACTTTTCTTTAACTTTTACCAGTTCTCCCTTAATTACTGTCAAAATCTTCCTGGGAGTTGCCAGCAGGTCTTCAAGGTAGGCGATGGTTTCCTTAACCATTACGTATTCATCTTCGATCTTTTGTCTCTCAAGAGCAGCCAGGCGTCTTAGCTGCATATCCAGAATTGCCGTTGCCTGAATCTCTGTTAATTTAAACTTGGTCATTAAATTCTGCTTGGCAGAATCCTGGTCTTTTGATTCTCTGATGGTTTTTATTACTGCATCAATATTATCAACTGCAATTTTGAGTCCTTCAAGAATATGAAGTCTTGCTTTGGCTTGTCTCAATTCGTACTCGGAGCGTTTTTTGACGACTAGGAATCGATGCTTTAAATATTCTTCAAGAATTGTCTTAAGGTTTAATGTTTGGGGCGTTCCATCAACCAGCGCTACGATATTGGCCGAAAAGATGGTTTGAAGATTTGTGTGTTTGAACAAGTTATTTAAAACTTTTCTTGGCGCGGCATCTCTTTTAAGCTCTACGACGACTCGGGTCCCGTGTCTGTCTGATTCATCACGAAGATCGGAAATTCCTTCGATTTTTTTCTCCCGTGCCAGTTCTGCAATTCGAGCCACAAGCAAAGCCTTGTTGACCTGATAAGGCAGCTCTGTGATGATAATGGCTGATTTTCCCTGTCCGATGTCTTCTATTTCCGCTTTGCCTCGAATGAGAATCCGGCCTCTTCCTGTTGTGTACACATTTTTTATTTCGTTGATATCATAGATATTGCCTGCGGTTGGGAAATCAGGACCCTTGATGAATTCCAGAAGATCATCGACGACTATATCTGAAATTAAATCATGCTTTCCGTCTTCTCTTTCTACAAACTTAGCCTTTTCAATTATGAAAATGATCGCATCGATTACCTCAGACAGATTATGCGGAGGAATCTTAGTTGCCATACCCACCGCTATTCCTTCACTTCCCATAAGAAGTAAATTAGGGAGCTTGGCCGGCAGAAAAATAGGTTCTTTAAGAGTGGCGTCAAAATTATCAAGGTAATCAACAGTTTCTTTATCAAGATCATAAAGCATCTCGGCTGTTATTGCGGCCAGTCTTGCTTCCGTGTATCTCATCGCAGCCGGAGGATCACCGTCCATTGAGCCGAAATTTCCCTGCCCGTCAATCAGCGGATAACGCATAGAAAAATCCTGAGCAAGCCGGACCAGCGCATCGTAAATCGGCATATCGCCATGGGGATGATATTTTCCCATGACTTCTCCGACAATCTTAGCGCTCTTTGAGTATTTCGCGCTGTGAGGTAAGCCCATTTCATGCATGGCGTAAAGAATTCTTCGGTGGACCGGTTTTAGGCCATCGCGGACATCAGGAAGGGCGCGGGAGACAATAACAGACATCGCGTAATCCAGATACGCAGCTTTCATCTCTTTGGTTATTTCTGTTTTATTGATTTTTCCTATATCTGCCATAAAATAAAAAAATTGCTAGATTGTTTTATTGCTATATTGTTAACAACAATAATAACAATTTAACAATTGAACAATATTTACCTCATTGCTTTTCTAATATCTTCTAAGGCTTCTTTTTGTCCTTTCCATTCTTTTAGCTTTACCCATTTGCCCGGCTCATTTTTTTTGTAATTTTCAAAAAAATATTTTAACTCGTCTTTGGTTTT
>JAMCYD010000010.1 GCA_023473785.1 Patescibacteria group bacterium | reverse complement strand
GCGGTATCTCATGGGCGGCAATCGCAATTGTCGTTATTATTCCCAACTCCGGGCTTGTGAGGAAGGTCGCGCCAATAACCACGCCGTCAATAAAATTATGAATGGCGTCACCAAATAGGATGAGGTATCGGGCCGGCTTTAGGCCGTGGGTTGACTCGTGGTGGTGGAACCATAACAAGAACCGTTCGATAAAAAATGAGAGAAGAATACCCAAGAAGGCGGGAAGGAAAATATTATAACCCTGTCTAAGTTCCGAAGCGTGTTCCAGAGCTTCCGGGAAAAGGTCAAGAAATACCGTGGTCAAGATGACGCCGGCAGCAAAGGCAACCAGGTACTGGACGACGCTTTTATCCAAGAGCTTTTTCCAGATAATGGTTATACCACCAATAAGTGATATCAAACTAACAATGACATTAGCAAGAATGATTTGATTTAACATTATTGGCAATCCTGGCAAAGGCCGAAAAATTCTAAATTATGCCTTTCTATTTTAAACCCGCTTTTATTTGCTACCTTTTCCATAAGTTCCCCCTCTTTCATTTCTACGTCTTCGACATTTCCGCAGTGCTGGCAGACTAGATGGTGATGGTGTTCATGTCCATTGACTAATTCGTATCTTTTTTTTCCATCGCCGAATTCATATTCTTGAACCAGATTATTTTTTGTCATGAGTTCAAGAGTTCGATATACAGAAGCCAAATCCGCCTTATTTTTCATTTTGGAATATATTTCCTGCGCCGTCATCGGCTTGTCGTTCTTGGAGAGAGCATCGACAACGAGTTTTCTCGGCCTCGTCATTCTTTTCCCAACTTTCATGCCACCATTATTGCAAATCATTTGCAATATGTCAAGGAGAATGTAGACTATATGCTACAAACAGATCTTAAATTTGTTAAAATCACTTCATATGAATAAGGCCTTCGAACCTCTTCTTAAGAAAATCAAAAAATTCCGCGATGATCGTGATTGGAAAAAATTTCATAACCCAAAAGATATGGCCGAAGCAATCTCAATTGAGGCGAGCGAACTTCTGGAGCTTTTTCTTTGGCTTGATAAGAAACAGTCATTCGATTTTATAAAGAATAAAAAAAATTTGGAGGAAGTCTCGGATGAATTAGCCGATGTCATGTGGTTTATTCTAGAGTTCGCCGATAATTTTGGGATCGATATCGAAAAAGCAATCGAAAAAAAACTTAAAAAGAACGCCCAAAAATATCCCGTTCATAAAGCAAAAGGCATTTCTACAAAATATACAAAACTTTAAGTATGAGACTTTATGCCGGAACTGCCACTGATTTTATTAAAGACGCAGTCCAGAATCAAATAGCTTTAAAACTTGCAAATGCTTTTTTTGAATATAAAAGATATTACCCACCAGAATCGGAAAAACGATCTTGGAGAGAGTCTCTTAGTAAGATTAGCGGAGTTTTTCAATATCTTCATTTTCAAAATCAAGGAGTAATTTTAGAATACCAACTACCTTTAAATTCTAAACGATTGGATTGTATTATTTGCGGCAAAGACGAAAAAGGAAACGATAATGCAGTAATAATAGAATTAAAACAATGGGAAAAGTGTCAATCGACTCTAAGTGATAAGGTTATAACTTTTGTTGGGAGCGCTAATAGAGAAGTACTCCATCCCGCGGTTCAAGTAGGACAATATCAGATGTATCTTAAAGATAATTTAACGGTTTTCTACGAAGATGAAAATAAAATAGATCTAAATTCCTGTTCCTATCTTCATAACTATTTTCCAGGATCAAAAGATCCATTATTTGACGAAATATATAAAAACTACTATGAGAAATTTCCAGTTTTCTGTGCAGATAAAGTGACTGAATTACAAGATTATCTTTCAACTAAAGTAGCCAAGGGAGAAGGGATAAAAATAATTAACAAGATTGATACCAGTCAGTTTAAAGCCAGCCGTTCCCTTCTAAAACACGTTAATAAAGTTATAAAAGAAAACCAACGATATATTCTAATTGATGAACAATTAGTAGCTTTTGAAAAAGTAATGGCTATTGCAAGAAACGGACTTAATAAAGACAAAAAAACGGCAATTATTATAAAAGGAGGTCCCGGAACAGGTAAGTCCGTTATTGCTATTAATTTAATGGCTGAACTATCAAAACAAGAATTTAATACTCAGTATTCAACTGGCTCGAAAGCTTTTACGGAATCTTTAAGAAAATCTTTAGGAACCAAGGCCGCTATGCAAATAAAATACTTTAACAGCTACATAAACGCTGACGAAAATCTTATAGACGTTTTAATCGCCGACGAATCTCATCGAATTAGATATTCGAGCAATAATCGTTTTACAAGAAGTAACAACCGATCTAATTTACCACAGATAGAGGAGTTAATAAAAGTAGCTAAACTACCGGTTTTCTTCATTGATGATCATCAAAACGTTAGACCCAATGAAATCGGCTCGGTTAAATATATAAAAGAAAACGCAATAAGACTAGGTTGCGAAGTTTTCGAATACCAGCTTGAAATTCAATTC
Source organism: Patescibacteria group bacterium (assembly GCA_023473785.1). Lineage (GTDB taxonomy): Bacteria > Patescibacteriota > Microgenomatia > Levybacterales > UBA12049 > JAMCYD01. Next base: position 539 of record JAMCYD010000010.1, on the reverse strand, counting down.
AGATGTCAGGGGTCAGATAAATTTGTCCAATGGATAGAGAACACCTTAGGAACAAAAAAAACACCTCAAATTTTATGGAACCCAAAGCAAGAAGTATTTGATTTTAAAATTGTTTCTTCACCTCATGAGCTTTGGAAAATAGTGGAGGAAAAAAATAAAGAAGAACCAAACTCAGCTCGTATGGTTGCTGGGTTTTGTTGGCCGTGGAGTTTTCCGAAATCTGACGGAACTTTAGTTAAAGACGTAAAGATAGGTGATTTTGAAATGACTTGGGAGGCAAAAGAAGGAAGTAGCTATAGATTAGCAGAAGGAATTCCGCCCGCAAGCTTGTGGCCCCTAGATCCAAGAGCGGTGAATCAAATAGGAAGCATCTACACAATCCAAGGATTTGAATTTGACTATGTAGGTGTGATTTTTGGCAAAGATCTAATCTATAATTTTGAAAAACAAAGTTGGGAAGGGCATAAAGAAAATTCTTCAGATGAAGTAGTCAAACGGTCAGGAGAAAGGTTTACAGATTATGCTAAAAATGTCTATAG
>JAMCYD010000026.1 GCA_023473785.1 Patescibacteria group bacterium | reverse complement strand
AATATGCTTTTGAAATAGCAAAAAATGCGAGAGGAAAATATGTCACAACGTCTGATCTGCTCGTTTCCTATTTGCTATTAATTGAGGATGCGAAAAAACTACTGCTTAGCAAGAACCTTAAAAAAGAAGAATTGATGCATATTCTTTACTGGGCACGGGGAAGATTTTCAGATGAAGAAAGCCCCAAATCGTATAAAGTTAATTTTTGGGGAGAGGGAATAGGTGAAGATTGGGTTTTCGGATGGACAATTGAGACAAGAAGATACATGCTTGATCTGATTTCCGATACTTATAGAAAAAAGTCTGTTCTTTTTGATAGAGATATTGAATACAGAGAAATTATAGAAGCATTGTCCAATCAAAAAAGTGTAATTTTGGTCGGAGAACCAGGAAGCGGCAGGAGGGAGATTGTGGAAACTTTGGCTTTTAATAGTCTCTCCGGAAACTTAAAAGGAAGTCTTTACCACCTCAGATTTTTCCAACTTATGGTTGATGCGCTTTTGGCAGGATCGCAAAATCAGGGAGAACTTGAGGCCCGCTTGGATAGTCTTATTGCCGAGCTTTCCCATGCGGGGAATGTAATAGTATTCATTCCATTTTTTGAAAATATCCTGGGTGCTTCTTCTTTTCACCTTGATCTTTCAGGAGTACTGATTCCGTACCTTGAGAAAGGGATTATCCGTCTCGTTGCGACCATAAACCTTGGCGCATACAAAAAATTTATAGAGCCAAGAAAGGATCTTGCGGGTGTTTTTGAAATTGTAAAAGTTGAAGAACCAGAGAATAATTTAGCTCTCCAGATGTTATTTAAAAAGACAACAGAGATTGAGGAAAAAAACAATGTAGGTATAACGTACAGGGCAATAATTGCATCGCTTAAATACTTCAAGAAATATCTGCCGGATAGAGTTTTACCAGGGGCAGCTGTAACGCTTCTTGAGGACAGTGCAAATGCAGTACGCCTTTTAGGAAAACATTTGGTTGAAGAACAAGATGTAATTGAAAAAGTTAAAAACAAAACGAAAATTGCAGTAGGAAAACCTAATGCAAGCGAAAAAGATTTGCTTTTGCATCTTGAGGAAGAGATGCACAAAACTATTGTTGATCAAAAGGAAGCAGTTTCTGTTTTGGCAGAGGCTCTACGGCGTATCAGAACCGAACTTGAAACCAAGGAAAAGCCTATTTCATTTTTATTCCTTGGCCCAACAGGAGTTGGAAAAACCGAGACAGCCAAAGCGCTTTCAAGACTTTATTTTGGCGGAGAAGACAAAATGATAAGAATTGACATGAGTGAATATGCACAGGATAACGAAGCCAAAAGGCTCCTGGGATCACTTCCGGGAGAGGAAGAGGAAGGCGGCGAATTAACGGATAAGGTTTATGATAATCCATTTTCGCTAGTTCTGCTTGATGAATTTGAAAAAGGAGACAAGAAAATTCTTGATTTATTTTTGCAGGTTTTGGATGATGGCCGGCTTACAGACAACAAGGGCAAAACAGTTTCTTTCGTGAACACAATTATTATTGCTACCTCAAATGCCGCATCGGAGTTTATCCGGGAGGAAGTTCAAAAAGGCAAAAAAATAGATAAAAGTTTTCAAGACAATCTTCTTGAATATTTACAAAAAAACGGAATTTTTAAACCGGAACTTCTGAATAGATTTGATGGAATTGTAGTTTTTAAACCTTTAGCTGGGGAAGATATAGCTCAGATTACCCAGCTTTTGCTTTCCGAATTCTCGCAGAAAATGAAAGAGAAAGACATAGAAGTCAGTTTTGATCCTAAGGCGATCGATAAGATTATCAAAGAAGGATTTGATGAGCAGTTCGGCGCAAGGCCTCTTCGTCGCTATATTCAGGACAATATAGAAGACCTAATCGCCCAAAAGATTTTGAAGGAAGAGATAAAAAGAGGGGATAAGATTATAGTTTCGGTAAATGAAACCGGGCAAATTGCTATAAAAGTTTAGGCACCGAAGTCTCCAGGCTTATCAAGAAATTCTCTGTCAAACAATGCTCCATTGGGTGTTGAATTAGGAGATTTCAAGAGCAAAGTGGCCTCCCGGTTTACTGCGGTAATAGGATAGAATTTAGGATCTCTCCCTGTAAGAAGCCTTGAAAAATGCTGTTCCAGAATTTCGTCAGGGTTGCCTTCGGGCTGGTAAAAAGCTTGATGGTCACTAGCGTCCCAAGAAGATAGCGGAGTTATTCTTGCAGGATAAAAACTCTCAACGGTTATTTGCAGGCTTGCCCGCTGTGCAGATCTGCCATCAAATCTTATTGTAAGTTCTTTTGGGACTATTCCAAAAGTTCTTGGAATACTTAACAGACTATCGAATGAAATATGTCTTCTATCAAGGCGGTGGGAGTACACGCTTTCCTTAACTGGGTAGTTGCTTAGAGGCGAAGTTCGATCATGGATTTTTTTTGCAGCTTCCTCAGTAAGGGGCATCGTTGTGAACAATCTAACTTTCTGTTCTTCCTGTTCCGGCTTATTATCGTCCTCGATAGCCTCTTCTATGAGGCCAAATACTGAGAATTGCCCTTGTGGAAAAGCACTGGAAATAGCACCCAAAACTCTATCGACTGCCACCGCTGTGCTTTTACCCAGCGCTCTAAGCCTTTCTGCAAAATCTTCTCGTTGTTCTGCCATAGAATCTCTCCATTCGCTTCTTCTACCCAAGAGGTCATCTCTTATCGCTTCGAAAGTTTGCAGAAGGAATACTTGATCTCTGGCGAAGCGTGGACCGGTAAAGCTGGAAATAATTTCTGCCTCATCACCGATAGTTATCTTGCCCAACGCAAAACTTCTATTATCGAATTTTATTCTGACTTCTTTTCCAAGGGCTCCATTCTCAAGCCATAAAGAGTTAGGAGATGGCGTTTCATCTACTGTTTGTCGGGGAAAATAAACACGTACCCAGTCCGAAGATCTTAATCCTAGAAGACTTACTAATTCCGGAAGATATGCTTCCGTCTCTCTTTCTCTAATAAGCGAAGCCAGTGATCCAGAACTATAATTGATTAGTCTGTCGCTGAAACCTAATTGAGGAGCAAGTGTACCTATTTCTCCAAAAACATTTCTTGTGGCAGCTTTTTGCTGTTCAACTTCGGCAGGCCCTCGTCTTACTAGTTCTCCGAGTTTTGACATAAAGCTTAGACAGTGGAGCTATTTTATTTTTTCTCAATCAAAATGTCAAGCGATAAAAACATTGCAGGCTGAGTATAATTTTGCTATACTGCATAGACTATGCCGGCAGTTCAAAGAAGTGAATTTTTACTTGCTTTAAATCAAGT
>JAMCYD010000019.1 GCA_023473785.1 Patescibacteria group bacterium | reverse complement strand
TTTCAGATTTGAATTTTTGGCTATCTTCCCAGACTGTTTCTCTGATACCCTTAAAATCCTTCAAGAATTTCTCAGCAATCATAAAACCCAAGTTATGCCGTGTTTTCTCGTATTTTGAACCTGGATTACCGAGCCCCACTATTAATTTCATTTTTATTAATTTTTACTTAACTCTCCTATTACTTCTTCATTGTCAACCTGGTTAAATTCTTTATAAAATTGGCCAATTGCGTAAAGATCCGAAGCTTTTTCCAGCACAATTATATTATCAAAATACCTCTTAATACTTAGAAATGTATCTTTTGCTATCACTGGCGCTGTCAGTATTATCCCTTTGCTTTTTTCTTTTTTTAAATATTTTTGTGCACACAAAACAGTTGCTCCCGTTGCAATCCCGTCGTCAACAAGTATTATTATTTTATTTTCAATGCCTAGAGACTTCCTCTTTGCTCTAAATAATTTTTCAAAAACTTGTCTTTCTACTTTTTTTATTTCTAACTGCTGTTTTCTTAAGAAAGAATTTATTCCAAGCCTTCTGCATAATCGCTGATCCCAATAGACAGCGTTTCGCGGACCTACTGCTCCAATGGCCAGCTCTGGATTAAGAGGCGCGCCAATTTTCTTGATTACTATAATATCAAGAGGAAGGCTTAGCCTGACACTTATTTCTTTTGCAACGATAACCCCTCCCCGCGTTATTCCGACAACGACAGTATCGCTCTTATTTTCAAAGGAAGTTAGTTTCTTGGCTAATAATTGTCCTGCCTGTCTTCTGTCTTCAAACATTAAATTTAAAATTGCAAACCAAGTTGAGCTTTTTTGGAATCTTGATCTTCTGTTTTTTGATTTTTTTCTTCATTCCATATCTTTACTTTACCATATTCCCCATCATATCCTGGGTCAATGACAATATCACCTTTTCTTACCTTCTCAACTCCCTCTGCGACTCTAGGCCCTGTTAATTTTTCAATTTCTTGAATTGGCGCTTTTAATAAAACATCGATTTCAGACCCCAGGGTCTCGCATAAATTAACAAAAGCCGTATTTGTTTTTTGACTTGACGGAGTTGAAGAAAATGCCTCTGCGATAACTTCAAGAAGAGGAACAAGTTTTACAAAGGGAGGATGATTCTTAGTCGGATCTGTATACCATTTTATTCCATTTGCGCTTATTTTCGCTTCCATATTTCCCTCCAGCTGCCCCTCTGACAGTTGCTCTACTCTATATAAAACGCCTTCCGTAAGTCTTTTGCTACAAACCGGGCAGATGTTTCCATCTTGTCTTGTCTGGTCGGGTCCTCTTGTAACTTTACAGTTTCTATGTCCTGAAAAATGATATTTTCCTTCCTCCGGATAGAACTCAATCGTATAGCCAATTCTAAAATCTGAACTCTTTTCTCTTTTAATTGCCGCTGCGATATCGTTGTATGAGATATCAACGCGAGGGGTGGCAGGAGTGGAAGGGCTCCCGACAGGACCCCGATTTGAATTGCTGACAAAAACCGTGGCTTCTCTTCCCATCTTCGGGGTTGAATGAGCATCGGAAAAAGAAAGTATAGAACGATTTTTAAGCTCTTCCATCTGCCAATTCATCTGCGGATCGCTTGAAAGTCCTGTTTCGATCCCATAAATATATCTTGAAAAATCTCCAAATGCCTCCGAAATAGAATCAAAACCCGAAGCGCTTCCGTAAACTCCAAAATGCGGAGTCCAAACATGACAGGGTATTAAGATAATTTTTGGATCAATCGAAAGCAACATCTCCAAAAGATTAGCTGAAGACAATCCAATAATAGGCCTTCCATCAGACAATAAATTGCAGGCTCTTCTTGTAAGCTCTCCGTTTATTTTTTCAACCGTTTCAATACTTGGTGCAAAAACAAGATTATGAATTCTTCGAAGTTTATCTCCCTGTTTGTAGATACTTGCGATCTCGGTTGAAAGAAGAAATAAAGGTTGCTTTTGCTTGTCCGCCTGGGATTTGAGGGCGTATAGCCCCTCTGATGCTTCTTCCAATTGGATTTTCAATTCTCTAAGCCATAGGGGATGAGTAAAATCAGCAGCAGACAAAATATCAATACCTTTAGTACTTGCCCATTTCGCCATTTCCGGCAATACCATTGCCTGTGATACTGCACGTGAATACTTACTATGTAAATGCAAATCTGCTACGAAATTCATAGAATTGATGTCCGACGAAAATCGCTCTTTGAGCCGTATTCGAATAGAATTGAAAAGGCGAAAAGTAAGATAAGTTGGACGAAATCCACAGAAACATTATATCATGCAGGTTTGGTGGGATGTTCACTTCTATCAGTCGCTTCTTGTCTTTGAAAAAAGACATTTTCCAAGCCTTGGGGAATTCCCCGTGATCTAAGATCTTCTTCAAGTTCTACGTAATATGTTCCTTTGTATTTCGGATCCTGATGAAGCTGGGCAATCAAAAGCATTGCCAGATCTGTTTTTAAACGGGTAAACTCTTCATTGCCTACTCCTCCGGCGTAAGCTTGGGCTGCCTCATCTATGCTAGTAACCGGTACTGGCTCACCAACTATAAAACGGGATTTTATCCTAAATCCTCCGCCAAAATATTTAAAAAACCCCAGAGCTCCTCTTGACCACTGTTTTTCTGTGCCTTCAATGGCAACAGGCAAGAGGTAGCGCTGTCCGTTTCCATGCCAGTACTCAGATGCTCCGTATCTTCCAGTCGCCATACTGCCTTTATTGACTCGTGTTCCTTCCGGGGCCGTAATCAGAATTGACCGTTCGGGAAGTGCCTGCGCCCATCTTTTGGCTTCGGCATTAATTTCTTCACGATTTGGATAATCAGGCATAGTATGAGGAACTACTGGCCTAAACCTGAAATTTTTTAACAGCTGCTTTGAGGGAAATCTTTCAACGTAGGTAATTTTGGCAATAATATTTGCTTTTTTAACTAAATCGTCAAATCCTTCCTTTACGGTGACCATTGCTCCTGAGACTAAATCTGCAAAGCTTTTATGGTCTATAATTGCAACAACTGTTGCTCCCCCAGCAAGAAGCTCTCGTGATTTATCAATATACTCTCCTCCTATAAATTCGTAATTGAGGGGAAATCTTTTTAGCAGTTCTCTTGGAGCGCTGAAAAAATTACGTCCAGACTCAGACTTATTTGACATGGCGCTATTTTAATAGCAATCAGCGTTAAAAGCAAGTTATACTTGCCTCTCCCAGCTATGGGACTTACATAAAACTAAAGCGTTACTTTTTTCTTTATCAATAAATAACGATTCAATTTTAAATCCGGCATTAGCAAAGAGTTC
>JAMCYD010000036.1 GCA_023473785.1 Patescibacteria group bacterium | reverse complement strand
CTCTTGCATTTTCACTTGTTACAGTCATTTCTCGTAGATTTCCTGATTCATCAACCATTATTACTTTTTCGCCTCTTGATTGAAGCAATCTAAATTCCTGACTTTTTAACAATCCAGGATTATTTTGGTTAAATTCAGCAATAAAGGCTGTTGCTCTATCATCCGATAATTGTGGGATATAATCAGCTACTACATTTGTCATTTCTTGTCTAAGTCGAGAAGCAGCTTCGGGATCTCTTTCTTGTGCTATTTTTTCGCTCAATGTTTGAAGTGTTATTTTATAAGCTGCGGTTTCTTCAGTTTTTGGAACTTGGCTAGCACCTTCTTGAGTAGGTGTATCTAAAATAGCTTGAAAACTTCTATCTGGATCTGGTGATTTTCCGTCTTCAAGCGAATCAATTGTCTGCACCATTTTTACCTCAGTGAGTCCAACGGGTTGCTTTGGTATTTCTGCTGGTTTTGGAACTGCAGGTTTTTCTGATGTTCTTATTACTGGCTTTTCCGCTGTTAATTGACCTGGCATATTATGCTTGCGATTTACTTTCTCTTTGTAATGCTTGTTTTAAAACCGTACTTGCTTCATCAATTTTCCCCATCTTGATGAGTTTTTGAGCGTGTTCAGTAACAATGTCTCTTATTTTTGCATCATGTTCTTGCACAACTGGTAAAACTGCTGTTGCTAGTTCTTTAAAATGGTCATCGAGTGTCGGTGCAATTTCATATATTTGTTCTAACGTGAGAGGAGGATGAAGTTTATCAAGGACTAGGCGTGCAATGCCTTTTGCTCGTTCAGCATCCATCTGTCCATTTTTCAGCTTCTCTTCAATAATTGCGAGTATATCTTGCTCAAGTTTTTTCCTATATCCTTCAGAATCCATTATTATCATTGTTCCACAGTTTTTGCCTGAAAGCAATATGAGCTTAACGCTACAGTCTGTTATACTAAAGAGAGTTTATGAAAATGACACCAAAAATTCAGAAAGCTATTATTAAAGCGACTATTTTGCATTATCCACAGAAAAGAAAGGCTGATAATACTCCTTATATTACTCACCCTTATTCCGTTGCTTTTATTTTAACTAACTATACAGAAAATGAAGACGTAATTGCTGCGGGATTATTGCACGATGTGTTTGAAGATGTGCCTGATTATACTGCCGACGACATGAAAAAAGATTTTGGAGAGAAAGTATATAAAATTGTTAAAGAAGTTTCTGAAAATAAAAACCCTACAGATAGTGATGCAAAAGATAAAGCCACATGGGAGGAGAGGAAGAAAAAGTATCTAAATAAGCTAAGAAATGATAGCGAGCAAGCATTAATGGTTTGCTGTGCAGATAAAATTCATAGCCTCAGTTCTTTAATAGAGTCTTATAATCAGCAGGGTGATATTATTTGGCAAAAGTTCAATGCTCCAGCTGACAAACAACTCTGGTTTTATGGAGAAGTTTTAACTATCTTAAAAGAACGGTTAAATTCCAATATTGTCCAAGAGTTAGAAAAGGATTATATTCAAGCAAAAACTATATTCAATTTATAGCTTGTCCCTGCACCCTTCCTCCTCTTGACATCTCCTTGCATCCAGGCTTAGTATATACATAAGGAAGGATTTCGAATTAAGATTTAAAGCTAGATAAAGATGACGCAGATTCTAAGTTTTGGTAAGAAATCTCCCAAGGTTAAAAAAGAAAACCTCATAAGAGGATTTTTCGATGTATTTCGATCTCAAGATAAATTTACCAGATCTATTATTGTCGTAGTGCTTCTTATCGTAGCATCCACGCCTTTTATTGTAGCCAATAGGCAGATATTTACTCCAAAGGCGCAAGTTCCTCCTGCTTTTATCAATACGATTGATCAGCTCATTGCTACACGTCCCGATCATGCCAACCTTCATGCTGTTCATCTACCGGATCTACCGGGTTATCCGATGTGGAGTGCCTACAGCTGGGGTAAACATGGTACTGAGGACAACAAGACTCACGGTAGTGGATCGGTAAACTTGTGGCTGGCTATGTTGTGGGATCAAAGCAATCTCAACCGAAACCCAAACGTGAAGATTAATATCCGCCGAATGTATGGTTATGTTCTTAACAATGGTACTTGGACAAAGATTTACGATGGACTTCCAACTTGGTATGTAAGCACCGTTGATACCGGTTGTTGCTACACCGACTTGGTAGCAACGCACGAAGCTGACGGTAGTTTGTCCTTTGTCGTCCCGAAGAATCTGATGCTGCATATGTCCACGCCCGCACCGGGATTACGAATCTCCGGTTCACAGGCAGTAGTGTCGGTAGTTGAAGCACGTTTATTGGGTACTGCTGTAGATATTGCTTCCTCTAAGCTAGCTCTAAGTGCCGGAGCAGATTATCGTGATGCTGCCGGCAACGGTAGTTCAATTGTTCAATCCGGTTTTGGCCAGGGTGGGCAACTGACTGCTGACTGGCAACCGTATAACATGATTTCCACAAATCTCACGGATGCACAAATACGCGCAAACCCTCCACCAGGTTTTCTTCAAGTCGTTACTGCAAGTTCCCCAACACCGACTCTAACACCAAAGCCGACCGCTATTACTCCGACCCCGCCGCCAGTGGCGATTGACAGCGATGGTGACGGTTGTCCCGATGTTAAAGAACTAGGCCCTGATTGGCATCGTGGCGGACAAAGGGATCCGAATAGCCGATGGGATTTCTCTGAAATGCCTGTTCCGGCAATCAGTGCAACAAACTGGAATTTACCTGTTGACGATCCCCGCAGGCCAAAGTTTGATCATGTGATATCGGCTGCTGACGCGCAGGCCGTATACGCCTATGTAGGAACAAGAAAGGGAGGACCGCCAAATTCTAGGGGTTTTTCCTATGATACCAATTACGGTTACAAAATGGGACTTACCAATGATCCTAATTTTACCGACGGAATGTTTTACGACAGAACACCAAGTACTGATTCTGTCCAATTCTGGAGAACTGGTCCACCCAAGGGTGCCGTGACTGAATCAGATGCCAGCTTAATATTCTCAATATTTTCCAAAGGCGGATCGAACTGCAAATAGTAAATTGTCCTGACCATATAAAATTTCTCAATATAACAAGCGGTATGATATAAATGTTGTTGACAAGAGCGTTATGGACATAAAACTTGAAGAATTCAAAAAAATAGATATAAGGATTGGAGAAATTTTATATGGTCAGGACAATTTACTATTTGCAGTTCGATCCGCCTTTGGAAAATATTGAGAATATTAAGCTGGCATCTGATTCAGTCACGGCACCCTTGGGTGGACCAGTTCTCCAGAATT
>JAMCYD010000035.1 GCA_023473785.1 Patescibacteria group bacterium | reverse complement strand
ATTCCGGATATCCCGGAGGACTAAAGGTGAAGACTTTTAAAGAGATTTTGGAGAAAAAACCTGAAGAAATTATCAGGCATTCTGTTATGGGCATGTTGCCGCAAAATAAACTCAGGGATATAATGCTAAAAAGACTTTATGTTTTTCCAGATGAAAACCATCCTTATGGTGATAAAATTAAAGAAGGATCAAGGTTAAAATAAGACTATGCCAAGAAAAAAAGTGAGCTCTGAAAACGAGATTGAAGTAAAAAAAGAAAACGTTAAGCAAGAATACATACACGCTGTCGGTAGGCGTAAGGAAGCTGTGGCGCGGGTGAGGCTTTACCCCAATGTTAAAAGTGGACTCGCTTGGGATAATCAGGAAATAAAAAAAGGTGACGTTTTAGTCAACAAACTGCCTATAGAAAAATATTTTTCAGGAGAAGTTGCGAAAGTTAAATACACAGAGCCTCTTCGAGTCGTCAATATGCTTGGGAAGCATGCATTGACCATAAGAGTTGAAGGAGGAGGGTTAAGCGGACAGCTTGATGCTGTAATTCTTGGTATATCCCGTGCACTCGCCAAACTAGAAAGCGGAAAATTTCGCCCAGCTCTTAAGCAAAAAGGATTTTTGACTCGTGATGCAAGGGTTAGAGAAAGAAGAAAAGTTGGAATGGGCGGAAAATCAAGACGAAAGAGACAAAGTCCTAAGAGGTAGGTCTTCCTCCAAATCTTCTATCTCGTTTTGAAAAATCAACTAGTTCTCTAACGAAATCTTTTGTAGTGCAAGCGGGGAAGAGTCTGTTGGGAAAACATAACTCTGATCCTTCAGCGATCCAGCCCAGACCCGATAACCTTCTCTCTCCCGAGGTTCTGATCACTAAATCCGCTGATGGTATTAATCCTTCTCCGTCTCTTAAGGAATGTAGAAGTTCAGTAGTGACTTCAAGATTTGGATTGGCTTTCACTGCTTCAGCTAGTTTTTGTGCTATTCTTAATTCTTGATCCTCTCCGCTAAATCCAATTGCGATGTATAAAACTTGTCCGGTATTGCCTTTCGTATCACTTTCAACTTCTGCCATAGTTCTTCCTAGAGATGGATACTGATCGAAAATATCCTTTCTTCCTATATGGACAAAACGGCTGTTATTTTTGACAAGATCCGGATAGACTTTCTTAACAGTTCTGTCAAAAAGATTCATGAGATAGCTGACTTCCTGTGGTGATCTTTTAAGATTATCAATAGAAAATCCCCAAACTCCAACGTAGGGAATAACTTCACTAAGCTCGTTTAAATCTCTATATGCTTGTACGATGACTTCTGACCCTCTTTCGTGGCCAGCTTGAATAGCAAGTCTCTTCGCAGCTGCCCAACGACCATTGCCATCGGGAACGATAAAGACGTTCTTGGGAAATCTATCATTTGGGATTTTTCCAAGTTCTGGAAATCGTTCCCAAATACCTCTTGACTTTGGAGAGCCGTCGTGGGTGGGGACAATGCCTCCTCTTTGTTCAGCACCTATCATAATAAAAGGTAATTTTACCTTATGAAGAAAATAAATGCAAACATAGGATAAAGCTTATGTAGATTAAAGAGTCGGGGTGCGGAGAATCGAACTCCAACCGCACGGCCCCCAGCCGCGTATTCTACCGTTAAACTACACCCCGCCGGAAAATTTGCCTATTGTATTTTAACATAAAATTGTTACAATTGGGGTGTTATGGCGCGAACATCAAGTCCTCATAAAACATCGGCAAATGGTCCTACAGAATCTTCCAAAAAACTTGAGGCAGTTAAGCTTGCGATGGAGCAAATAGAAAAACAGTATGGCCGGGGCTCTATCATGCGCTTTGGAGAGGCAGGAAGTAAGCTTGATATTTCAGTAATCTCAACAGGGTGTCTTCCCTTAGATCTGGCACTAGGCGTTGGTGGAGTGCCAAGAGGCAGAGTTATTGAAATTTTCGGTCCGGAGGCATCAGGAAAAACAACGATTTGCTTATCAATTATTGCTCAAGCGCAGAAGCACGGAGGGGTTGCAGCATTCATTGATGCCGAGCATGCTCTTGATCCATTATGGGCACAGCGTCTTGGAGTAAAACTCGAAGAACTTCTTATTTCTCAACCCGATACAGGAGAGCAAGCGCTTGAGATCGCAGAAAGTCTTATTCGCTCAGGAGGTGTGGATGTGTTGGTTATAGATTCTGTTGCCGCACTTGTGCCGCGGGCAGAAATTGAAGGAGAAATGGGTGATGCAATGATAGGGCTTCAGGCACGTCTTATGTCTCAGGCTTTGCGAAAGCTAACGGGAGTTATTTCTAAATCAAAAACAGTTGTCATTTTTACAAATCAGCTGCGGCAAAAAATAGGTATAATGTTTGGAAATCCGGAAACAACTCCCGGAGGACTGGCTTTAAAGTTTTATGCATCCGTAAGAATGGATTCTCGCAAGATCGAAACTCTCAAGGATGGAGACAGAGTTATCGGATCAAGACATAGAGTTAAAATAGTAAAAAATAAAGTAGCAGCTCCTTTCCGACTTGCAGAGTTTGATGTAATGGCAGACTCTGGAATTTCAAGAGAGGGCGGAATAGTTGATGTTGGAGTAGAGATGGGGGTTGTTCAGAAGTCAGGTGCATTTTTTCGATACGGAGACTTGATGCTTGGACAGGGAAAAGAGGCCACGAGAATGTTTCTCAAGGAAAAACCGGATGTCGCCAAAAAAATCGTTGATGAGATTATGAAAAAAAGTCAATCCGCAGGAGGAACCCCAGTGGCCGTAGGAGTAGAAGAAAAAGAATCATCTTAATGGATGGGTTTGAAAAGTTTTACAATAAGGCATTAAAGTTTCTTTCATATCGTCCTCGATCTGAACAGGAAGTTATTAAGAATCTATTAAGGAAAAAATCTCCGGAAGATATTATTAAAAAAATAACAGCAAAATTAGAAGAACAGAAATTTTTGAATGACGAAGAATTTGTTAAGTGGTGGGTAGAGCAAAGGACAACATTTAAGCCTCGGTCATTAAGACTCATAAAAATAGAATTAAAACAAAAGGGAATCTCTAATGATTTGGTCGAAAAAGTGATTAACGATGTAGGACTTACGATTGATGATTTAGCCTCAGCAAGGAAACTAGTTGAAAGAAAAAAGGAAAAGTGGAAAAACCTGTCTAGAGAGCAGAAATTTCAAAAATTGAGCCGTTTTCTGGCATCAAGAGGATTTAGTTATGATATCATAAAAGAAATATTCAAAAACATCTAGATAATTTTGTTTTCCGTTCGGAATAGAATTTTTTCTTGGACCCGCAATTCGCTTGTCGTCCTGCGAAAAAATTTATTCCTCACAAATCATAAGC
>JAMCYD010000022.1 GCA_023473785.1 Patescibacteria group bacterium | reverse complement strand
TGGATACCTAGTATTTTTGCGGCATCAATCACACTGCCAATCTTCTTAAATGTTCGAATAATTAAGTATGGTTTTACCCTCATAGCTACAGTTTATCAACTGTCGCATATGTAGTGGGAGAATACGTAGGCGCATCTATTTCTCTAAGAGAACCATTGTCCAGGGAAAAGGGTGCTTCCTTTGAATAATTTTTAACTTTTCACTTTTAATAAACTCCTCAAACCTCCTGCTTGTCCAGTGCTGAATATGCTCGATGTCGTTCCCCCAACGACTTAAATTCTTTCCCCGCAGAAAATTTGCGAGCATAAAAAGGGGCTCATTTGGAACAGAAATCAAGAGATATTTTTTAGATACTCTCGCAAGCTCTTTTAGAGCTTTTTTGGGATCTTCCAAATGCTCCAAAACTTCTGTGCATAAAACCAAATCAAATGAATTATCTTTATAAGGAAGTTCATAGATGCTTCCTTGAGTGATTTCAATATCAGGATAGGTTTTCCTGCCAAGCTCTATCGTGTCTTTTGAAGACTCCAAGCCCTTTAATTTTTTACCAATTCCATTATCTCTTAAGCGATTGAGAGTAAATCCTTCCCCGCATCCTACGTCAAGAATTGAATCGGTTTTTAAGTCTTTTATAACCGTAAATAAGTTGTTGAAAAAATTATTTATCAAAAGCTTCTGAAGGGGATTTTTACTTGTATGTTTTCTAAAATTATCTGTTATCTGCATGTTTCATGGCTTCGTACAAGACGATTCCTAAGCTTAGGATAACATTTAAAGATTTATTTACTCCCCACATCGGGATTTCGGCTATATAATCGGCCGTATCTAAAACCTCTTTCGAAGCTCCTTCACTCTCATGCCCGACAACAAAAGCTATCGGAAATTTATAATCAATCTTTGTATAAGGAACGCTTCTTTTGCTCTGCTCAATGGCAATAGTTTTGAGTTTTGAGTTTTGAGTTTTGAGTTCTTGGAGCGCTTCAACAGCAGTCGAAGCATAGCTCCAAGCCACCCACTCTGTTGTATTAATAGATGCTTTTTTTATCCTTGTATGCGGCGGTGTTTCTGTTTCTCCGCAAAGAATTACTTTTTCAGCCGCTACTGCATCTGCCAACCTAAAGATTCCCCCTACGTTGTAAGTATCCAAAACATTATCAACAATAATATAAATTGGATTCTTTTTTATTTTTTTTAAATCTTTTCTTGATGGGTGCGTCACCCGTAACTCCTTGGCTCCTAATTTAACCATGAGGCTATTATACACTATTGAGGCTTACCTTAAGGCTAATCTTTTCCTCCGCCGTGATCTCCGCCGCCTCCGCCTGAACCTCCGCCGCTTGACCCGCCGTGATCTCCGCCTGAAGATGTGTTGCTACTTGAGCCTCCGCCTGAAGATCCACTAGAAGCGCCGCCCCCCGATCCCGAGCTCTGAGAACCACCCCCGCCTGATGCTTCTGAACTGCCACCGGTTGATTGCTGAATCTTGTTGGCCTCTTTCTGTATCTCTTGAAATTTCGCTGCCGCCTCCTGCGCCTTTTCAATTGCTGCTTTTGCTTGCTCAACTGCTTTCTCCTGCACCCTTAATAAATCTTCTTGCTTTTTTTTCTCAGCTTCTAAAAATTTTTCTTGGGCCTTTTTAAGCACCTCGTTTTTCTTCTCTATTGCCTCTTTTAAGGCTTCTTCCCGTTTTTTTAGTGAATTTTTTGCCGCTTCGCTTGCCTCTTTATGAAGTTCGTCCAAATCGTCCTTAAGCTCTCTGGCCGAATCAGATGCTTCTTTTACTCTCTTTCCGATTTGCCTGTTTAAGTCATCTCTAATTTCATTTTCAAGCTCATTCGCAGGCAATGCATCTTCGACTCTTACTTTTGAATCCACTAGTGACGCTTGTACGGCAGCAACCTGTGCTTTCAATTCACCCTGAGCTTGATTCTCCAATAGGTCAAGCGTCTCCTGCTTTCTTTTAACATCATCATTTATGGTCTTTGCCAATGTTTTTACATCTCGTCCTGAAAGCTGCGCTTGGGCTAGATCGTTTGCGGCGCTTTGCAAATTGCTGGAAATTCCCTTAAGATCTGTTTCAATGCCTGCGACGTTTTGTTTTGCCAGCATAAAGCGAAGCTCAGCTAATCTTTCTCCTGCAACTTGAGTGTGGACTTTTGCTTTTGCCTCTGGAGTAAACGCAAAGAACAGACGGGTTGCCTGCTTGAGCTTATCCAAGAAGAAAAATGGACTGTCCGGCAGGATTAATCCCGGACCCTCGGTCGTCGGAGGAATTTGCACAGCCGCAGACCCTGTTGCTGTACCTAAAACTCTCCTCTGCCGTGCGGATACGGGAGATGAAAAGATGAAAACAAATATCAATAGTCCTGTAAGGATTACTATTTTTTTGCTCACATAATTATTATGATCACAAAGATTAAGAGTTGTCAAGTCAAGTTTGATGGTTTATACTAAACAATATTCTATGACTGCAACAGGACACGCAATTTTGGGAACAGTTATTGCTGCAAAAATTGGAAACCCAGCCCTAGCACTGCCTCTTGCTCTTGCTTCTCACGTTGCAGCCGACGCCTTCCCGCACTGGGACGAAGGAACAAACAATAAGAAAAACAAAAAAAGAATTACAATTGAGGCGGTATTCGATGTACTTATCGGCCTTGCAATTTCCTATCTACTCGTTTTTATTCTTTTTCCGCAGACGAATCTCCCATACGTCTTCCTAATGATACTCGTCGCGCAATCCCTTGATTGGATTACTGCACCTTATTATTTATTTGGGATAAAACCATTTAAGCCTTTCTATGAATTCCAGAAATTATTCGATAACCGAATGAAGGCTCCCTGGGGAATTATAAATCAAGTTGCAATTCTAGCTTTAATAGTTATTCTTGCGAAAATATTCTAACTTGACAAAGAGTTTAAATTAATGAAACAATCTTCTTAATGGATAATCAAAACCCAACAACTAATCCAACTCCGCCGACTGAGAATGCTCCTGCTCAAACTCCTGTTCCTGCTCAAACTCCTGTTCCTGTGCAAACTCCTCCGCCTCAAGCCTATACTGCTCCCCAACCCGCTACTCCACCGCCATCCCCTAAATCCTTTTTCTCAAAAAAAATCGCGTTATTAATTGTAATTCTTTTAATACTTTTAGGTGCCGGCGCAGCATATTTAGCTTTAAGTTCTAAACCCAAACCTCAACCGATTGTTTCAAAACCAACTCCAACTTCTGCTCCGACCCCAACCCCTACTCCAATTCCGACGCCGACTTGTCGGCCAAGACCTGCGTGTTTGAATGCGACTCCACGATGTCTTATCCCTGAAACCCCGGATATGTGTCGGCCTTCTGTTACTCCTTCTGACGACGGAGGCATAGCCTGTACTCAAGACGCCAAGTTATGTCCGGATGGAAAAACATACGTAGGTCGTCAAGGGCCAAAATGTGAATTCGCATCCTGCCCGGGGCAGTAGAATCTTATTGTCAAACTTGCTTAGCGGCTTGTTCCTTCTTGATGTCCTCTAGTTTCCAAGCAGCGAATGTACAGGAAGGGTAATTTGAGCAACCATAGAAATATCTACCTTTTTTGGACTTTTTGAGTATAATTTTTCCTCCATCTCGGGGACAGATTTGTCCTGTCTCCTCAGCGTATGGTTTGGTAAAATTACATTTGGGGAAAGAACTGCATGCCAAAAATTTACCGAATTTACCAATTCTGATTACCAGATTTGATCCGCACTTAGGACATTTCTCATCGGTCTCCTCCGCCTCTATCTTGACCCGCTCGGCGCTTTTTACACTATCGAGTGTCTTCTCAAAATCCGTATAAAAACTCTTAATAACAGGCACCCATTCTTTTTTCTCATTGGCAATTGCATCTAGCTCATCTTCCATATTAGCTGTAAAAGGAATATCATCAACTGTTGAAAAGTTTTCTACCAAAAAATCATTTACAGCCACTCCAACCGGCGTTGGGAGGAATCTCCCCTCCATTCTTTCTATATATTGCCTTGATTCAATCGTGGAGACAATTGTTGCATAAGTCGACGGTCTGCCAATACCTTTTTCCTCAAGAGTTGCCACCAGCGACGCATCGTTGTAGCGCGGCGGAGGCATAGTTTCGTGTTCTTTTTCCGCAGCCTTTTTAAATAAAAGGTGTTCTGACGCTTTAAATTCAGGAAGAATTGTATCGTTTATAGCCTGAGGTGTTAATTTCAGAAATCCGTCGAATATCAAAACCGAACCGTTTGTTTTAAGCCGGTATTTCTTATCATTGGAATCAACCAACACGACGGTTGATTCAATTATTGCATCAGCCATCTGGGATGCAGCTGCTCTTTTCCAAATAAGCTCGTACAGCCTTGCGTAATCGCTTCCGAGCTCTTTGCCTACTTCATCTGGCGAATTACCGATAATGGTTGGACGGATTGCTTCGTGCGCTTCCTGCGCTAATTTTTGCTTTGCTTTGTATGTTCTTGGGCCATCCGGAATATACTTTTTGCCAAATTCTTTTTCGATATAGTTTCTTATTGAAGAAACTGCGCTACCCGCCATAACCACAGAGTCGGTTCTATGATAGGTAATAAATCCTTCTTCGTATAGCTTTTGCGCAAGAGTCATTGTCCGCTTGCCGGAAAATCCAAGTCTGCGGCTGGCATCCTGCTGAAGAGTAGATGTTGTGAAGGGAGCATAAGGACTTCTCCTTGTTTCTTTCTTCAAAACATCTGCGACTAAAAACTGTTTTCTGCTTAAATCTTCAACGATTCCTTGAGCCCTCTCAAGAGTCTCAATAGTTGTCTTAGTTACCCTATATTGCCCGTCATACAATTCATGAATTTTCTGAACTTCTATTTTTTCTCCATTAATTTCAATCAATTCAAATTCGGTAGATTTAGTGCGCGGGGAGCTTTCAAAATTTTCGTTGTGAGCTTTTGCGTCTTCGACCCTTATCTCCTCTGAGAAGTTACCCACGTTGTGAACACGAAAATTTTCGGAAGCGACCTCAGCGCCATGTTTTATGAAAATTGCACTTATAGTCCAGTATTTTTCTTTTTTGAACTTCTCAATTTCTCTCTCCCTCTCCGCAATGAGCCTTAAGGCGACTGACTGAACCCTACCTGCAGACAACCCCCTCCTTATCTTCTGCCAAAGAATAGGAGAAAGTTTATATCCGACGAGCCGATCCAACACTCTCCTTGCTATCTGTGCATCAACTAAATTTTCATCTACGTCCCGCGGATTCCTCAGCGCTTCGTCAATCGCTTCTTTTGTTATTTCATGGAAAACAATGCGGTTAAATTTTTTATCTTTATCCTCGCGCAGTAAAATATCTTTTACGTGAGCGGCTATTGCTTCTCCTTCCCGGTCCGGATCTGTTGCGAGAATTACGGTCTTAACATTTTTACTGGCGGTTTTAAGATCTGAAATAACTTTTTTCTTGGCATCTACCAATTGAAAATCGGGTTTAAAGTTTTTCTCCGTATCAACTCCGAGTTTGCTTTTGGGCAAATCCATAACATGCCCCATCGATGCTTTGATCTCATAATCACTGCCCAAAAATCTTCTTATAGTTTTCGCCTTTGTAGGCGATTCAACAACTACTAAACTCTTCATATAATTTTAAAAAATCCTCCTTCCAGGGATTTTACAGCACCTTTTACTTCCAAAACGGAAAGCGTGCTCCCTATCAAAGAAGGTTCGAATTTTAATCTTCTTACAATTTCGTCGAAATGTAAAGACTCATTTTCTAAAAGACTTAATATTTTTCTCTCTTCTTTTGTCTCGCCTTTAGTTTTTCTATGTATGTTTTTTATTCTTAAATCGTAATTCTTAAATCCTAAATCATTAATAATATCTTTGGCATCAGTTACAAGTTTCGCTCCTTTTCCGATCAATCTATAAGGCCCTTTAGAAAGATTTGATGTAATCGGTCCGGGAACTGCAAATACTTTTCTACTATTTTTAAACGCGCACTCCGCAGTTATAAGCGACCCTGAGTCTTCCGCTCCTTCTGTAACTAAAACCCCAAGAGAAAGACCCGCAATTATACGGTTTCTGGCGGGAAAAAGTCCCTTGGTCGGAGCATGCCCCAGCGGCACTTCAGATAATATACAGCCGCCGGATTGAATTATATTATCATAAAGAGATTTATTCGTTTCGGGATTACAGCAATCAATCCCGCATCCTAAAACCGCGGCAGTTTTCCCATTATTTTCAATAGCGGTTTTGTGGGAAATTGCATCAACTCCAATGGCAAGACCTGAAACGATAGTAAATCCTGCATCGACCAACTCTGAAGTGAAAAGTCTTGTCACTTCTCTTCCGTACTGTGTAGTTCTTCGGGTTCCGACAACAGCAATTGTACGAGAAAAATTTGTGAGGCGCGGGAAGCTTTCAAAATTTTCGCTGTGAGCATTTGCGCCATTAATGTTGCTTTTTGAAGAAGAGTTGTCCGTGCTGCGAACACGAAAATTTTCGAAAGCGACCTCAGCGCCAAAGTTCGGCATCCTACCTCTTCCGTACAAAACAAAGGGTGGATTGGAAATCTGTGTAAGAAGTTGCGGATAATACTTATCCTTAAGTGTCAGAAACCAAACACTCTTCTCTTTAAGTGCTTTCTGATAATTATTGATTGAAAATGAGCTTCTAAATTTATCAAATTTTAAGGCGAGACTCTCTCCCAGTAATTCCTTAAAATCCTGTTTTGAGCTATTCCATGCCTTTTTCGCACTGCCAAAATGCTTAAGGAGAAGATTAAACCTACCGGGGCCAACTCCCGGAAAGACTGAAAACCCTAACCAATAATCTCTCTCTTCCATACTACTAATAATAGTGTAATATGCGGATTTATGCTATAATTTCGCCCACTATGACAGAAGGAGAGAAATCACTAGCTCAGCTTCGTGCGCAAAGACAGTGTTTTGTGCAAAAAGCAATAGAGGAAGGCGCCCACGAGGCGATAGGAGAGAAGACTGTAAATATTGGAATCGCTGCTACCTTCGGTCCTTCTTTGGAGGAAATCAGCGACTCTTACTATGAAACACGGGCAAATGCATCTTTGCATTATCGTGGATTTATTAAAAAACTGTGGGATAATTCATCTGAGCAGACACGTTCTGCTCACACTCTTGAAGATTTACTGGCAAGAAAACCATGGTCTCGGAAATCAAGAAAACGAAGTCCGGGATGGAGAACTGATAGGGGTCGGCTGGACAGCGCGATCAAAAAAAATAAGAGTGAGATCGAACAGATTGCAAAAGAAGACGATGATGAAAAAATTCAGAAAATGCTTGATGAATTTCCATATAGCGTAATCCTATGGAATATGGCAGAAAATAAAAAAAGGAAAAAAAGAAAAACTCCTAGAGTCTTTACGAGCATAGGTAAAATAACATCAAGTATATATCACCATAGCCCTAATCGGACATTTTTATTTGCGCAAGTTCTGAAAGAGAATGGAATTCCATATAGAAAGATGCGGAAAGATTTTGGGAAATATCATATAGCTAATCATGTTCTCCTTGAAAAACACAGAGATAGAGCTCTTGCGGCTTGGGAGAAGGATCCAGAACTTGAGAGGTTTAAAATAAATCTTATAAGTGTCGTTTGCGGTAGTACAAAT
The DNA here is from genome assembly GCA_023473785.1 of Patescibacteria group bacterium. Lineage (GTDB taxonomy): Bacteria > Patescibacteriota > Microgenomatia > Levybacterales > UBA12049 > JAMCYD01. Next base: position 10,041 of record JAMCYD010000022.1, on the reverse strand, counting down.
GCAGATGTCCCCACTACCACCCAACTATCCGGCAGTGAGGATTACAGGTCAGTTTCTCTTGTATTATCAGACCTGGGAATACAAATACCTCCACAGCAGCAAATAAAATTCAGGAAATGGCTTTTCGAAGATTGCCCAATCACAGTATGGGCATATCGAGATGGAAGATATATAGCCTCATCCGAGGCTGATCAATTTAGGCAATATTTCCTAGAAAAAAGCAAACAGCTATTAAAAAGAGTCAGGGAAAAAACCTGACCGCTACCGCCTTCTCCTGCCAATCGATAAAATAATTTTGGGTATCTTTTTAAAATCGTCAGTCCAAATTTTTGATCCCAATAAGGAAGTCTGGGAATAAAGAATAAAATTTATCCCTGCTTTTTCTGCTGCGAGCATATCAGTTTCTGCATCTCCGACATAAACTGCCTCCTCAGGTTTAACTTTTAATCTTAAGAGCGCAAGAAAAAGACATTCCGGATCAGGTTTTGGCCTAGAATAATCCTCAGAAAATACTATTGTATCAAAATATTTTTTAAGTCCTGAAAAATTAAAAAATTCCTCAACGCCTATCTTAAGCCTGTTGGTTGCTATTCCCAATTTATATTTTTCCTTTAACTGTTTTATGGTTTCGCTTAGGCCTTCCGGAATCCTTAAGAGATCGTCGGGGTAATCTGGGAGAACCGCTCCATAGCTCCACATTTGCTCAATTTTCTTCTCATCTTGTTCTCCTGTTAATACCCTGATTGTATCCCTAAGATTAAGATGGAAAGCTTTTCGATATTCCTCTCTAGTCGGCGCTTTATATCCGAATCTACCAATAACTCTTCTAAGAAATTCCCTGTTGGATTCTTCTGAATCAAGAAGAACTCCATCGATATCAAATAAAACTGCTTTTATCATTTTCTGCTGAAGTAATCTTCAAGAATTTTCTTTGCAATTGGAGCGGCGACATTTGATCCTTCTCCCGACTCTTCAACCAGAACTGTTACTACTATTTCAGGACTGTAGGCAGGAGCAAAAAGAGTAATCCACGCATGGGGAGACGTATTTTCACCTCCATGCTGGGCGGTTCCTGTTTTGCAGGCAAGAACAACTTGCCGCATATCTGCTGAGCCCGACGCCCCCGAAACTTCAAGAATATTCTTTCCGTCAATCCTTAATTTTGATCCGCCAGCTGGCGGATGAACTTTAAGCTCAAAAAGCGGCCAAGCAACTCCACCCGGACTACAGCTTTCTATCATCCCCTCTTTTATTAGTGACGAAGTGTGCTGATCTAGGAAATTCGATTTTATGGTTTCGGGTTTTATGCTCTTTAAAAGATGGGGCTTGTAAAGAGTTCCTCCATTGGCTATTGCCTGGGTCCAGCCCAAAACCTGAAGAGGAGTTGTCAAAACATAACCCTGACCGATTCCGTAATGGTAGGTATCTCCCAAAAACCAGGGTTCACCAATAGTTTTTTCTTTCCACAAGGGCGTTGGAACAGTACCTGCGGACTCTCCTTCGATGTCAATTCCAAGTTTTTTCCCAAGCCCAAACTCCCAAGCCATTTGGGAAATTTTATCAACACCTATTTGTTCACTCAACTTATAAAAAAATATGTCATTTGAACGCTTTATTGCCTTAACGATATTTACCATACCGTCAGTCCTGCCATACTGGCTAAAATACCAGTTTGAGAAAGAAAAATCCCCAACATGCAATATTCCCGTATCTTCAACTTGGTAGTTTTCATCGATAATTCTATTCTTAAGACCCGACGCCGCAACAACAAGCTTAAATGTTGAGCCGGGCGGATAAACTCCGGTGATGACACGGTTTAGAAAAGGTTGATTTTCAGAATCAGATAAAACTTGCTCGACAGTCTGATAACTACTGGATGATGCTAATTTATAATTTGCTCCAAGCGTAAGGAGATTTGGATCAAAGGAAGGCTTAGATACCATGGCCAAGATTTCACCATTGGGCTTTGAAACAATTAAGGCTCCCTTTTTTGCTCCCTGCATAGCTTCAAATGCTGTCTTTTGAAGTCCTGCGTCTAATGTAAGGTAAATATCTGTTCCCGCAATAGGATCTTTTTTCCCAAGCTTTCGAACCTCCCTACCTAGGCTATCCGTCTCGATCAATTGCTTTCCATCAACTCCCTTTAGAATATGCTCATATTCCTGTTCAATTCCCATCTTTCCAATCAGATCCCCTCCCCTATATCCCAAAAACCTTGATTGATTTAATTCTTCCTTTGAGATTTGTCCAATGAAGCCTAAGACATGAGAAAAAACATCTTTGTAGGGATAAGAACGCAAGGTGTCAATCTCAAGATCTTTTTTCCCCTGGGCAAGGAGATTTATTGCTTCGCTTTGGTCTATAATCTTTGTTTTTCCTCCGCCAGCTGGCGGACTCTCTCTAAATCCAGGAACATTAAAAACCAATGGAGTGCCGTTCCTATCAAGGACAACGCCTCTCGGCGCATAGACGATAACGGACTTTATTCGATTGCTGTCTGAAAGATTTCTATAGTATGAGCCTTGTAGAATTTGAAGATTAAAGATTCTGAAAAAGACGAAAAGCAAAACCGCGACAAGAAAAACAGGAATTAGAAAACCACGCAACTCTTTTTGCTTTTTATCAAAATGCCTAAAAGCTTCTCTTGGTTTTTGCGACGTTATAAAGTCGGGAAAGGCAGCTCCGGTTTTCATATCGCTTGGGCTTTCTGACCCAGAATAGGCAGTTTTCTCAAAATAAAGAAAAATAAAACTGCAACCGTACTGGCAAAGGCAGCCTGCGCAAAAATACTAGGATAGCCAAAAATTATCAGATACACCAGACTTCCAAAAAACGAAGAGATAAGAACAAAAGGATAGGTTTGTATCTCAAACTTTCTGTCATAGATAAGCACGATAAATATAAAGATCAAAAAAAATAAACTTGTTTTTCCAAGAGGATTCAAAGTTAAAATATCTAGAAGCAGTCCTGCTAAAAAAGCTGCTGCAAAAACCCAGGTTTTTTTTGTAATGACGGCGATATTTAGCAAAAGTAAAAGACTGAAAGGCAAGCTCGTCAATGTCCCTTCAATTAAAATAAAAATTAGATATATAAATAATACTCCCAAAAGCATATTATTGACCTCTTGCTATAAAGACAATTGAAAGACTTGAAAAGTCAATAAGATTAGCTACCTCGGCTTTCTGGAAAAGCGCGCTTGGTGTTTTTTTGACAGACATAACCTTTCCAATAACAAGGTCCGGCGGATAACCTCGCCCTTTCAGATCAAGGTCACCTTTTGAAACTACAATATCCGATATCTTAAGATCAGAAGATTGCACTACATTGTTAAGGATCATCTGCTTGCCTTCTCCGTTTATAACGCCGTCTGTTCCTTTACCTAGGATTTTTGCGCTAATCAAGGAAGACCTGTCCGTAATTAAAAACACTTTCGAGAAATACATATTGGCCTGACCTATTTTACCAATCAAATTATCCTTAAACACAACCGCATCTCCAACGCTTATATTGTCACTTGTTCCTTTGTCGATGATAAAGCTGGAGGGTTCAGTTACACCGGGAATAAAACTTGGTGCGCCGACAATTCTCGCAGGCAATAAATTTTTACTTCTTGGGTTTGCAACTTGGAACTGATCGTGAAGGGCATCATTTTCGGCTTTGAGGGCTTGCTGACCTACAAGCTGTTTTAGCAGTTCTCTATTTACCTCTTCAATCGCTTTGACTTTATTGCTATTTCCCGCCCCTCTAAAAACGTTAAATGATTGAAAAGTAATCGATTGCAAGGGTGCTGTAGCTTTTCCCAAAACCGATACAGCGCCATTTAGAATTCCTGTTTTGGATAAACCGAAAATTAAAATAGATAAAAATAAAAATACAAAAAATGGAACTCGCAGACTTTCGTTTTTCTTCATACACTAATTGTAGTCGATTTGCTGCTTACTTGAGTCCTCCAATGACTTTTACCCGCTGAAGAAGTGAGTCGTCCTCCAAAACTTTTCCTGTCCCTCTTACAACTGTTGTTAGAGGATCCTCTGCTTTGATAACCGGAATATGAGTCATCTCAACTATTAGATGCTCTATTCCCGAAAGCAGAGACCCCCCTCCCGTAAGCAGGATTCCGTGCTCCAAAATATCAGAAGTCAACTCCGGAGGCGCTTCTTCCAAAACATCCGATATTCCCTCTATAATCTCTGATAAAACAGGCGCCAGTGCCTCTCTTACCTCTACCTCGGTTATGCGAAGACTTTTCGGAAGCCCTGTTTCTATGTCCCTGCCTCTCACAATCGCTGTACGCTCTGGCTGGCTATGAGCTACGGACTCTGTAGTTCCTTCTTCGCTTTTGACTTTTGACTTTTGACTCTTGACTTTCGCCTGATATGCGCTGCCTATTTTTATTTTAAGCTCCTCGGCGGTTCGCTCTCCCAACAAAAGACCGTGTCTCAGTCTTATGTAATGCAGTATTGCCCGATCCATCTCATCTCCTGCGAAAAGGAGGGACCTCCCCAGCACTATTCCGCCTAAGGAGATTATCGCAACCTCGGTTGTACCACCGCCAATGTCAACAATCATCGTGCCTCTGGGTGAAAAAACAGAAATATCCGCCCCAATTGCTGCAGCCATGGGCTCTTCGATTAGATACGCTTCCCGGGCCCCAGCGCTTAGCGCGGCTTCCCATACTGCTCGTCTTTGAACCTCGGTTATAGCAGACGGCGTACCGATAACCACCCTTGGCTTTGACCAGGCCGAAGGCATAATGTTGCCTACTTCGTGAACCATTTGAATATAATGCGATATCATACTGGAAGTTGCATCAAAATCAGCAATTATTCCCTCTCGCAAGGGCCTGATTGTCACTATTGAGGCAGGTGTTTTGCCAATCATTTTCTTTGCCTCACTTCCAATTGCAATAACTTTTTTTGTTTTTTTGTGCATTGCAACTACAGAAGGCTCTCTTATTACAACTCCCTTTCCCTTCACCCAAACAAGGATACTTGAGGTTCCAAGGTCTATTCCAACATCATGAGAAAATAAACTAAATAACTTATTGAGCATATAAGGTTGATAATCAGATGCTAGTCACTAGCAACAACGCCTAGTTGCTTACCAATGATATCATCTTGCTCAAGCTTTGCCAATATGCTACTCTTAGAAAAGTTGAAATGAAAATTGCCAATATCTGCGATAGGATTATAGAATACTCATTTTATTTGTTGTTTCTTTTCGTTCCCCTAGCGATTGCCGGAGATACATCCGAACTTTTCGAGTTTAATAAAATGTGGCTTACTTTTGGCTTAACAATTTTAATAGCAAGCGCTTGGACCGTTAAGTCAATCACCAAGAAACAGTTACGTATCCAGCGAACCCCTCTTGATATTCCGATTTTTCTTTTTTTATTATCCCAGATAATATCGACTATTTTTTCATGGGATACACATATTTCTATCTGGGGCTACTATTCAAGATTTAATGGCGGACTCCTCTCGATAATCTCCTACATATTTTTATATTACGCATTCGTGAGTAATTTCTTAACCAATGGTAAACAGGAGACTTCGGGCCCAGTACTTAGTACCTTAACGGCAAAAATGATGACAAAACGTATTCTTTTTGTAAGTCTTGCTTCGGGACTTATCGTTTCCCTTTGGGGACTTCCTTCGCATTTTGGATATGACCCAACTTGTTTTGTTTTTAGGGGCACCCTGGATGTTTCTTGCTGGACCGCAGACTTTCAGCCAAAAATCCGCATCTTCTCAACCCTAGGACAGCCTGATTGGCTGGCTGCCTACCTTGCAATTTTAATACCAATATCTATTGTTTTATTTATAAAAAACTTTAAATCTCAAATAGTGAAAGGAAGATTTTCAATTCTCAATTTTCACTTTTCAACCGTCTTTTATCTTCTAATTTTCATTCTTTTCTATTTCGACCTTCTATATAGCCGTTCCCGATCCGGTATTCTGGGAGTTTGGATTTCTATTATTATTTTGCTTGTCTTGCTCTGGTTTTTTGGAAAAAAATTCTTTCAAAAATCAAGCATTGCTATTCTGGCTATTGTTTTGTTTTTTGTAGCTCTCTTCGCAGGACAGCCTTTCGTAAATCTTGATAAATTTACCCTCGGAGGCTCAAAGAGTAACAGTGCCTCAACTGCGCAGATTAATAATGTTAGTAAAGCCAAACCTGATTCTCCTCATATAGGCGAACTTGGCGGAACCGACTCGGGCAAAATAAGACTTCTGGTCTGGAACGGTGCAATCGAAGCTTGGAAACATTATCCCATTTTTGGAACCGGAGTTGAAACATTTGCCTTTGCCTATTATAGATATAAATCTCCTGCTCATAATTTAACTTCGGAATGGAATTTTCTTTACAATAAAGCCCACAACGAATATCTAAATTACCTGGCAACAACCGGAGCTTTTGGGCTTGGTGCTTATCTTTTTATGATAGGCTCATTTTTATTTATAGCTTTGTCTAAAGTTTATAAAATTTCCAAATCCCAAATTTCCCACCCGGTAAATTTATTCTCTCTTGCTCTTATTGTCGCTTACATATCAATTCTTATCTCCAACTTTTTCGGATTCTCGGTTGTAATTGTCAACATCTATCTTTTTATGATTCCTGCTTTTGTGCTTATTCTTGAAGAAATGATTGATGTCGGAAAAATGTTCGTGATGCCTCGCCTAGGAAGCACAGATATTCTCTCGCCTTTTCAATGGGTTGGAATCTCTCTAATAGTTTTAATTTCTCTTTATCTTATTTATACGTCTTTAGCTTTTTGGAACGCAGATAAATCCTATGCATACGGATCTAATTTGAATAAAGCAGGTTTATACCAACAAGCATACCCCTATCTTCATAAAGCAGTAAGTCAAAGAGGCAATGAGCCTGTTTTTAAAGATGAGCTCTCTGTAAACGATGCTATCCTGGCAGCAGGGCTTTTAGGAAATAAAAACGCAAAAATAGCAACTGAAGCTGCAGCAACTGCTTCAAGTCTTGCACAGGAAGCAATAACGACAAGTAACGAAGTCGTAGGATCTTCAAGCAACAATGTGGTTTTTTGGAAAACAAGAGTAAAGATTTTCTATGTTCTTTCTCAAATTGACTCACGCTTTTTCCCCATGGCTTTATCGTCCATTCAGCGCGCATCCCAGCTTGCACCAGCTGATGCAAATATTTCATATAATCTTGGAGTTTTATATGGACAAAATGGCAATATCGATAAGGCAATAGAAGTTTTGAGCAGTACCGTAAAATTAAAACCGGATTATAGAGATGCTTATTATGCCCTGGGTCTCTTCTATCACGAGAAGGCAATTGACAAAACTGGGAAAGTAATACTCCCATCAGCTGAGAAAAAAGCAGTCGAGCAAATGGAATATATCTTAAAGAACGTATTGCCAAATGACGCCCCGGCCAAAGAAGCGATTAAATCCTGGGGGGGTTAAATCGCAATTTCAAAGAATTTTTCCAAGGGGATGTCAAGAGGGGAAATAATTGCTATAATATCTCCGTGTTGAAAATAGTAACCGCGCCAAATCATATTCTTTCTCAAAAAGCAAAGGATGTTCTGAAGATTGACAAATCAATTCTTGGATTTATTGAGGAGATGAGAGAGGCCCTAGCCCTCGCAAGGGACCCCGAAGGAGTAGGTCTTGCCGCTCCTCAAGTTGGAAAATCACTTGCAATTTTTATTGCAAAACCAAGTCAAAAATCCCCTATCCTGACATTTATCAACCCAAAAATTGTATTAAGCGTTGAATATCAATCCCCAAGTAGAAAAGGGAGCTCCATGCGACATGCAAAGCTCGAGGGTTGCCTTTCTCTGCCAAATATTTGGGGCCAGGTTAAAAGAAGCCCAGAGCTTACCCTCTCTTTCCTTGATGAAAAGGGCAAATCTCATATTAAAAAATATAAAAGCTTTATGGCAATTATAGCTCAGCATGAAATTGACCATCTAAACGGGATTTTATTTACAAAAAGAGTGCTTGAGCAAAAAAGTAAACTCTACAAATCCTATAGAGACGAGGAAGGAGAAGATGTTTTTGAAGAGCTTGAGGTATGAGATTGCGAATTGTCTTCTTTGGAAGCTCTAAATACTCTGTAGTAGTAGCAAAAAAACTCCATGAGAAACTTGGACTGGTACTTATAGTTACCACTCAAAAGGATTCCCCTCCGCAAAAATTCGCAATAGAAAATAATATCGAATCTAAAGTTTTCGAAAAATTGGATGAAAACGCCATAAGTCAAATTAAAAGCTACAAGCCTGATTTTATAGTTGTCGCAGACTACGGTAAAATACTCCCCAAGGAATTATTAAGCTTGCCTCGTTTTGACTGTTTAAATGTTCACCATTCTCTCCTGCCTAAATATCGAGGACCCTCGCCTGCTCCAACCGCAATCCTGCGTGGTGAAAAAATAACAGGTGTTTCGATCATCTCCATGCAGGAAGAAGTAGATGCCGGTCCTATTTTTGCTCAAAAAGAATACAAATTAAAAGATACGGATACTACTGATTCTCTACTCATGGAGTTGAACTATTTGGGTGGAGAATTAGTATGTCAAGTTATTAATAATACAAAAGGACAACAGGAATCTCATGCTCAGGATAATTCGAAGGTTACTTATACGAAATTACTCAACAAGAACGATGGGTTTATTGATACTGAAAATCCCCCACCCACTGCGGAGATCGATAAAATGATAAGGGCATACTTTCCATGGCCGGGAGTTTTTTTAAGATACAACTTTGATGGAAAATGGAAAATACTAAAGCTTTTGCCGGAAAAAAAGATTCAGGTTGAGGGAAAAAAGCCAATGAGCTATAAGGATTTTATAAATGGATATAAGGAAGGCAGACGAATTCTGAGTAAGCTTAAATTAATTTAAAATTTAAAATTTGAAGTTTTCAATGAAAATTAAAAATTGAAAATTCAAAATTAAACGACGGCCACTTGTTGCGCTTCAATCGCCTCTCTTTTTTTAAGGCCCCTAGTGCTCTTGCCCTTAAGAAGCCTCACGCATTTAGTGCAAAGCTTCATTTTCTTTACCGTACCGCCAATCATAACCTTTGCGGTATGAAGATTTGGCTTGAAAATCTTTCTTGTTCTTCTTTTGGAATGGGACACATTATGTCCGTACATTATTCCTTTTGCGCAATTTTCACATTTCATTCCCATAGGCAAATATGATATCATATAAAATGTCTTAAGACAATATCAATATGAACCTCTTCGGTGGCTTGATTCTTTTAACTATTCTTTTATTTTCTGCAATTCTTCATGAAGTAGCTCACGGTTTTGTCGCAGAAAGACTTGGGGATCCAACCGCAAGACTTGCCGGAAGAATAACATTAAACCCTAGAAAACACATAGATCTTTATATGAGTATTCTCTTACCGCTTCTTCTGATAGTATCCGGCTCCCCTGTTATTTTTGGTGCGGCAAAACCCGTGCCAATCGACACATTTAATTTAAAAGAGGGAAGAAAAGACATCGCCCTTGTTTCTCTGGCCGGACCTCTGACAAATATAATAATTGCTATTATTGCGGCTTTTCTGGCAAAGTTTGTTATTTTCTCGTCACATAGTCTTGCTCCGGATGCAAATCTTTCTGCGATATTTTCAATAATCTTTTTTCTTCTTATCAAAATTGCGCAGTTGAATCTTTTGCTTGCCATCTTTAATCTTATCCCTATTCCTCCCCTTGACGGCTCAAAAATATTTGCCTTAATACTTCCCGAGAAAGAAGCCGCTGTTTATCTCTCTATTTCATCGATAGGATTTTTGATCATTTTTTTTCTTCTTTTCTTTCCAATCGGAGGCTTTTCTCTGGGTAATCTCATATTCAGTCTTCTCACTTTCTCCCAAAAATTACTTGGGATTTGAAAAACAATATTCTATCCTGTTATAATCCCCATCTATGTCGCCAGAAGCGGAAAAACCGAAAGAACCTAAAGGACCTCTTTTACCAGGTCATCGTTTGCTATTTCCAAATCCAGGCTTTCTTTACGGAGCTGCCGGTAAACTAACTCAAGAACAAATGG
>JAMCYD010000009.1 GCA_023473785.1 Patescibacteria group bacterium | reverse complement strand
GAGACAATTTCACGTTTTGTTGTAGATAAAACAGGAAATAAGCCATTTAATTTCGCTCTTATAACCGGTGGAAATTCAGATCATGCCTACAGGTATTTTTTTACGATTTGGCAACGTTCTCCTATGGTTGTAGAAGCCCCGCAAATTGACCCAGAAAGAAAAAGCGTCACCGATCAGCTGCTTGTGGTATGCGAAGCTCTGCCTTGCCATCCCTTAGGCTATTCTCTTTGGGAGATCGCAGGTTTTGGCAGAGCGGAAATAGTCGGAGAATGGGACGTGAGCGTAGTTAAAGTTTACAAACTAATTCATTATAAGAAATAAAACTATCTTATATATATAATCTAAATATGAATAAAGCCCTTATAATTATAGATGTACAAAAATACTTCCTTGATAAAGAGACAAAACCTATTGTCGAAAACATCCAAAAGTTTATTAAAGAAAAAACAGATCAGTACTCGGTGGTATATTTTACAGTGTTTAAAAATGATCCTACCTCTCCTCTCTGGCAAATTTCGCAGTGGAGAGATTGCACAGATTCTCCGGCGACAGATATATGTGATGAGATAAAAGAGTTTACGAATGACAAGAATCTATTTTATAAAAATATTCTTTCTGCTTATAAGGTACCTGGGATAGCAAAGGGTTTAAAAGAACATAGTGTCTCAGAGGTTGATCTATGCGGTTTTGATACTGATTGCTGTGTGCTTGCTACTGCCTATGATTTATTTGATGCGGGCTTAAAGCCAGTAGTGCTTGAGAATCTTACTTGGTCAACATCTCAAGAAAAACTTCATAAACCGGCTCTCCAAATGATTGAGAGAAATATCGGTTTTGTGAAAAAGATTTAAGGATCTGTTGATTTCCTCTTTTAATTGTAGTATAAAGTCGTCATGGTAATGCAAGAGATGGATAGAGGTCAAATTCCGGAGAATCCATCTGATGACGAAGTCAGGGAATATACGCACGCATTGGCAGATCAAATAGCGCAATCTGGGTTTGAGCCGGATTATATAATCGGTATTTCAAGAGGCGGATGGCTGCCCGCAATGTATTTATCTCTTTTGATGAAGTGGAAACCATTTGCTACTATTGATGTCAAAAAGACTGAGGATGGAAAGGGAACAATTGTGGGCGAAAATCCTCATATAAATAGAGCTTCTATAAAAGGGAAAAGCTTTCTTCTCGTCGAAGATATGTTTGAAACGGGGCGAACCGCGGAAGGAGCCAAAGGATTTTTGGGAAGTTTGGGAGCATCGGATGTAAGAACCGCTTGTTATTTTGCAAGAGATTTTGCAGAAGTAAAACCGGATTTTGTTTTACGAAGCGGCGTAACGCATGAAATTTTCTTCCCCTGGGAAAGATTTAGAGGAAAACAGTAGAAAGACCTCGAGTAAAACCTCATATATAAAACGTTTTGATATAATAGTCAGTAATCATGAAAAAAGGTGTTGATCATATTGGTGTTGGGGTTGTTTTCTTTTGTCATGACGGAAATGGGAATTTCTTAATGAGCAAAAGATCCAAAAACACAAGAGACGAACACGGCAGATGGGATCCGGGCGGAGGAAGTATCGAATTGGGAGAGTCCATTGAGGGTGCCTTAAAAAGAGAGATAAAAGAGGAGTATTGTACTGAGGTAATCGAATCAGACTTTTTAGGATTTAGAGATGTGCATAGAATTGATGAAAAAGGAAATAAAACACATTGGGTCGTCCTCGATTTCAAAGTATTAATTGATAAAGATAAAGTCAAAAATGGTGTCCCAAATGAACATGAAGAGATTGGATGGTTTAGACTAGATAATCTTCCAAGTCCGGTCCATTCCCAGTTCCCAATTTTTCTTAAGAATTATAAAAATAAATTGAAATAACTCGAAAGTTATCCCATCTAAGAGGTTTGTTTATGACTAAAATCTATCATCCATCTTATTAAATGATTACATATTGCAAAAGTTAGTCCTTCTCCTGTCTCCTTTATTTGTTTTTGCAAATGAATAAGTTCTTCCCTGCTGATTACCGCTTGTCTTCTAAACCAGTCTTGCAGAAGCTGATTTTGTCTTAGCTGCTCAAGGCTTGAATTTGCATTAAGACCAGCAGCGCTTAATACTTCTTGAGGAATATTTATTATTCCTCTTTGCCAATCAGTATCAAGATCTCTTATCGTGTAAAGTCTTCCCTGAGATATTGAAAAGGCAGGGATATCTTTTGCTCTAAGTTGCGATTTAAGACCGATGAGCAAGATATTTATAACAGGTGAGAAAGTTCTCCAATAGTATTCGTCAAGCTCAACTTCCGTTAGGACTCTCCTTTCTTTTGATCTTTCATAGTCAAAGACAATAGAATCAATTTCCGTTAAGAAATCTTCTCTTGGATTATCTCCTTCTCTTGATCTTAAGCTAAGAGTTCGAATTGAGTAATCAGCTAGAGTTGCTATAGAAGGGGTCCCTGGAAAAACATCAGTCTCTATTTGCCTTCTTACCTCAAGTGCATAAGGTAGTGGACTTACCCCTGCCTTCATGTCTCCATCCAAAAGATCATCCATGTGTCTCATGAAGAAGTATGAGGATCTTGCCACTTTTCCTAATTCTCTTTCTCTACAAGATAGCGCATATAGACCAAGAACTAAGCCGAATTGCCCTGGAGGTTCTTTTCTTATTAATCTAAAAGCTTCTCTGGCATTTTCTCTTTCAACGCCCATAATTGAAGATTATATCACGGAGTCAATATGAGGTAAGTTTTAACTTTCTTCATCATCCTATACGTTGCAGCTTATCTAGTTAATGGTTGGGGTGCAACTAAAGACTCTGCCCTTGTTCGATATTCAGGCAATATGTCTTGTCGAATAACAGGCAGGAGTTTCATTTCTTGGATCACTATTTGTAAGTTGGTTGGCAAAGCGGTCCATCCTTTTGGATAAAAGAAGGCAGCAAATGTTTTATCTCTGTCTGCAATGGCAATCATTTGTCTCCAGCGGTCTGGGGTTAACTGTTCTCTACTATCCTCAGTTGGATTGAAGACAGAAGAAAGTGCTGTTCCTCGAAGACTTTCATCATATAGTCCGCAAAACTCATTTACATCAAAGACCTGCTCTACGAGCGCAGATTCTATAGCAATTCCCGAGAGACCGAAAAGAATTCCTGCATGATTGACATCAAAACTCCTTCGCTCTGCTTGAGTAATTGGCGCAGACGTACCTCCGCCTCTATAGACATCAATGCCTCGGTTTTTTAGCGTTCTTTCTATGCTTCCTATTCCATCTCTTCCTTCTCTGACAAACTCATGCAAGAGCGTACGTACATTTGAATGATTTCTCTCTTCAGCTTTTCGCTGCACTAAGCCTACAAGTTCAGCCCCTGGTGGATAGGTATGTAAAAAACTCTCGATGCTCATTTCTGCGCATTACTTAATCTCCCAAGACATTTGCGACAACCTCATAAGGTGTTCTTAGATTAATTCCAAGGTGAATGCGTTTGTAGTTGTACCGGTATAACCAGTCAGCAAACATATCTCGTAATTCATCGTAGTGT
>JAMCYD010000046.1 GCA_023473785.1 Patescibacteria group bacterium | reverse complement strand
CAGGAAACCGGCCAAGGAATTTGATGCTATTATCAAATATCTTGGAAAAAAACATTTGAAGAACGAGATTTTCTTTTGGGAAGAAAAAGAGCTAACAAAAAAAAGTCTTAATGTTTTTGCAAACGCTCAAGTTAAAACTTTTACAATTCCAAAGTCTTTATTTGCCTTTCTGGACTCAATAAAACCCGAAAACGGCAAGAATCTTATTGTTATTTTTCACCAATCCCTTGAAAATGCACAACCTGAACAGATAATGTATATGATTATTCGACAGATAAGGCTTCTTTTGTCTTTCTCAGAACTTGGGAATTTGGAGGCAATAGATGAGACTTCGAAACTTGCTCCTTGGCAAAAAAGCAAACTTGAAAAGCAGGCAAAACTATTTAATCCCAGTTCCCTAAGAGAAATTTATTCTAAGCTTTTCGAAATAGATCTTGCGCAAAAAACAGGCACTCTATCGATGCCGCTTTCCCAAGCCATTGACTTTTTACTTCTTGATATTTAAGATAAAAAATATGCCTCTTCTTAAGAGAACAATGTTTCGCGAATATGATCTTCGGGGTCGCGAAGCTTCGGATGAGCTTAATGACGCCTCAATGTATTATATAGGGAGAGGTTTCGGAACCTTTCTTAACCAGAGAAATATTAAAAAAGCGGTGGTTGGACATGATGCCCGCAGGACTTCGGAAAGTTTTCATAAAAATGCTATTAAAGGACTCACGGAAAGCGGAATAGATGTTGTAGACATCGGCATTGTCACAACTCCAATGAGCTACTGGGCGCAGTATTATCTTAAAATAAAAGGTCTTTTGACAGTAACAGCCTCCCATAATCCGGCAGGCTGGAATGGAGTTAAGCTTGGATCTGATTTCTCCTATACTTTATTAACCGACGAGCTCTCGGAAATTTATGACATAATTGCCCAGGAAAAATTTTCAAGCGGAAAAGGAACTATTAAAAAGGAGAATATTTCAGGCCCGTACGCAAAAGATTTGCTATCACGTGCGAAAATTTCAAAGAGATTTCGAGTTCTTGTCAATACCGGAAATGGTACTGCCGGTTTATATTTTCCAAAAATACTAACAGAAGCAGGTTGTGAGGTAATAGAGCATTTTACAAATTTGGATCCTTCTTACCCAAATTACACGCCAAACCCGGATGGAACCGCCATGATGGAAGACACAGGAGAGCAGACCGTGAAACACAGATGTGATTTTGGTTTTGCATTTGATGGCGACGGGGACCGGCTGGGGCTGGTTGATGAAAAAGGAAATACTATTTGGCCAGATAGATATATTATTCTTCTGTCAAGGTTAATTCTCTCAAAACATCTCGGAGCAAAAATTGTGTTTGATGTAAAAGTGTCGGAAGCACTGCCCGAAGACATCAAAGCGCATGGAGGAATCCCGATAATGTGGAAAACCGGACATTCTTACATCAAGGCAAAACTGGCGCAGGAGAAAGCTGCTATGGCAGGAGAGATGAGTGGGCATATTTTTTTCGTTGACGACTTTTACGGTTTTGATGATGCAATGTTTGCGTCTTTGAAAATTCTGGAGTATTTATCTACCCAAAGCGATCCGTTATCAAAAATAATTGCCTCAACTCCCTATTATGTTTCAACGCCTACGATACAGATTGTGACAACAGATGAGGATAAATATAGTATAGTTGAAAAATTAACTGAAGAATTTAAAAACGAAGAATTTAGAGTTGTTGACATAAACGGAGCAAGGGTTTATATGGACGGCGGGTGGGGACTGGTGCGGGCATCATCGAATACCCCTACTCTAGTTTTGAGATTTGAGGCAAAAACCGAGGAAGATTTAGAGAGAATAAAAAAAGTTTTTAAAGATAAACTTGATAAGTTTGATAAAGTCAGCAAGGATTGGGATACTTCAGGACGCTAATATGACTGGCCTAACAAATCTTGAAGAAATTAAAAAAATAGACAAATCAAATTTACGTCAGGTTATAATTGACTTCCCAGATCAATTCAAAGAAGGTTTAGAAATTGCTAAACATGTAAAACTCGAGGGGAGATTTGATAATGTGACAATTTCAGGCATGGGGGGTTCAGCTTTGCCCGCAAATTTACTCAGGATCTACTGTAATAGTCTCTTGAAAAAATACTCTAATTTCAAGCATTTCGAAATTACCATTAACAGATACTACTCATTGCCGCCAGAAAGCTACTCTTCTAATCATGTTAATTTCATCGCTTCATATTCCGGAAATACCGAAGAAACAATAAGTTCCCTTGAGGAGTTGCACGGAAAGAACATTCCATTCATTGGATTATCGAGCGGTGGCAAAATACAGGAGCTATGCAAAAAGTACAAAATGCCGTTTGTAAAACTACCTGTTCCCAATGTCTCATTTCAGCCAAGAATGGGCACGGGTTTTTTCTTTGGTGCAATTATTCAAGTATTTATTAATCAAAAGTTAATACCTGATGTTTCCGAAGAATTAATTAAGGACGCGGAAAAGCTTAAATTAGATATGAAAAATAAAGAAAACCAAGGAAAAAAAATTGCAAGTATGATTAAGGGGAAGACACCAGTAATATATGCTTCTCCTAAGTATAAATCAGTTGCAATGGTATGGAAAATAAAGATTAATGAAAACTCAAAAACTCCTGCCTTTTGGAACTTTTTACCAGAGTCAAACCATAACGAAATGGTTGGATTCACTAATCCGCAAGGGAAATTTATTATTATTATGTTGAAGGATTCTGATGACAATCCAAGAAACTTAAAAAGGTATGAAGCAACTTCGAGAATAATGTCTGACAACGGAATTGAAAACTATATTATTGAAATGAATGGAGAGTCGGTTTTTGAAAAAATATTTGAAAGTATTTCTTTGGCTGATTGGACTTCATATTATTTAGCAATGCAATATAATCAGGATCCAACACCTGTTGATCTAGTTGAAAAACTTAAAAAAATTTTAGCATCCTAAGACTTGATTTCCATCCTTAGTTACTTCAATATTAAAGATATAGACTATGGCAAAAATTAAGCAGATTACAGCCCGCGAAATACTCAATGGAAAAGGAAATCCTACTGTTGAAGCAACTGTGGTCTTAAGTGACGACACTACGGCATCAGCATCATCCCCTAGTGGAACTTCGATGGGTACATTTGAAGCAGCTTACCTTAGAGACAATGATCCCGGTCGCTTTGCCGGCCTTGGCGTTTTAAATGCAGTTTCGAATATCCAAAATGTGATTGGACCAAAGCTTGTTGGTTTTGATGCAAGCAAACAGCAAGAAATCGACCGTACAATGATAGATCTTGACGGGACGCAAAATAAATCAAGATTGGGCGCAAATGCTACTCTTACAGTGTCCATGGCAATCGCTAAAGCAGCTGCAAAAAGCTCTGTCTTGCCACTATTTGCTTATCTTAAGGAATTTATAAAAAAGGAGGCAACGCCACTTAAAATTCCAACTCCTATTTTTAGCATGTTAAATGGTGGAAGATACGCAGGAAATAATCTGGATTTTGAGAGTTTTTTTATTATTCCGGCTTCGTCAAAAACTTACTCAGAGGCGTTGCAAATCGGATTTTCCGTCTATAACT
>JAMCYD010000023.1 GCA_023473785.1 Patescibacteria group bacterium | reverse complement strand
GGCTTATGTTTAAGTCTTACAGCAGTTGAGACTTTTTGCACATTCTGTCCTCCATGACTACTGGCTCTATAAAATTCCCAATCAAGATCATCCTCTTTGATAGGGACTTCACTATCATCGCCGATGTCAGGCATTACTTCTACCAGAGCAAACGAGGTATGTCTCAGATTATCTGCGTTGAAAGGAGATAATCTTACCAAACGGTGCACACCTGATTCTCCCTTAAGATAACCATAAGCATACTTACTGTTGACGGAAACCGTGATACTTTTAATACCTGCCTCTTCGCCAAAAGTCTCATCCATCGTTTCAAATTCCCAGCCTTTTCTTTCAAAGTATCTCGTATACATTCTAAGTAATATCTGCGCCCAGTCCATAGCCTCTACCCCTCCCTGTCCTGCATGAATAGAGACAATTGCATGTCTTTCGTCATATGGACCAGAAAGATAGAGCAGGACTTCGAGTTCATTTAGTAATTTCTCTGCTTCCTTATATTGATTACTTGCAATTAGCTCTTGTAATCTTCCCGCTTCTTCAATTTCCTTCTGAAGATTTGACAATTCTTTCATTTTTAAAGCCGCAGTTTTGTGGTCCTTCCAGAAAGATGGATGGGTACTCTCTGCTTCAAGAATCCTTACTTTTTTTCTCTTTTCTTCTATATCTAATTTCGCAAGTAAATTTTCAATTCTGTTTTTTAACTCTTCCATACTTAACCACGATTAATTGCAAAAAACATAACAGCTGCGGAAAGTGCCATAGTAATAAAGGTAATCCATACTAGGCTTGTGGAAAGCCAGCCACTGCGATATTCTCCCATAATATGTTTATTTTGAGCAACTTTCGCAATTAAAAAGATCAGAGGAACCGCAGAAACTCCGTTAAAAACCGCAGCGAAAACTAATGCTTTTATAGGATCTATGCCGACGAAATTTATAAAAAACCCTATTATTGTTGCTACAATTATAACTCCATAAAATCCGTGGGCCTCTTTCAGCTTAAGAGATAGGCCCTCTTTCCACTTGAAAGCCTCGGAAAGTGCATAAGATGCAGACCCTGCAAGCACTGGTACCGACAAGAGGCCTATTCCGATAATTCCTGCTGCAAAAATAGTTTTTGCCAAAAAGCCCGAGTGCGGGAAAGTTGAAACAAGAGGCTCCAGGGCTTTGGCGGCATCTGCAGCCGAGGTAATATTGGTAATACCATGACTATTTAATACCGAAGCCGTAGCGATAATGATAAACCAGGTTATAATCTCGGAAAATAACATTCCTATGGCATTATCTAGTCTTAAATCTTGAAGAAACTTTTTGGTAATTTGCGGGACTCCTTTAAGCATTCTCTTTTGAGAAATTTCTTCCTCAACTTCTTCTGAAGCTTGCCAAAAAAACATATAGGGAGAAATCGTCGTCCCTAAAACACCGGTTAATATAAAGAAAAAACCGAAATTTAATTCAATATGAGGTACAAAAGTTGCTTTCAAAACTTGGCTCCAGTTTAATCCAACAATCAGTACGGTAATTGGATAAGCAAGAAGAGCCAAAGACAACCATTTTAGTATCTTGGCGTATCTTGGATACGACGTAAAAATCTCAAGTATCAATACGAATGCGGTAAAAAATAATGCAAAAAATGCAAAAGGGAGAGGAACAATAAGATTCATCGCCGAAGCCATTGCTCCAATATCTGCCCCAATATTGACTGTGTTGGCAACAACAACTAAACCAACAACTCCATATAAAATCTTTTTATTATAATTATCTCTAACAACCGCTGCTATTCCCTTACCGCTTACTGCTCCGATACGAGCACACGCTTCCTGAATTGCCGTCATCAGTGGATACATTAAAATTACCGTCCATAACTGGCTATAGCCAAACTGAGCGCCGGTTTGAGAATACGTGGCAATACCTGATGGGTCATCATCAGCAGCCCCTGTAATTAAACCGGGTCCAAGGATACGCAAAAATCGATTAAACTTATGTTTTATGCTGGAAATTCCTTCTTCCATTTTATAGACCGCTACAAATCTTAAAACATGCTTCTTTTACCTGACCGCCTGGGTAATTTTGTAAATTCTTAATATCATTTACAATTTTTTGAACTTGAGGAGAAGATGTGGCAATTTCTGTTATGTTAATACTGCTTGCTTCTTTTTTTATAGACTCCAGTTGTCTCCCAACTGCGGTACCGAGATTTGAAATAGGTTCACTTCCGTCTGAATTTACGTCGCTTGTTACCCCCTTCACGGATTTTAAGTTAGAGGATTGGTTAGACGATGGCTGTTCTCCAAGAAAATGGCTTTTTAAGCCATATCCTAATCCCGCTAATATCAATAGGATGGTGAATGCCAAGACTAGCCTTTTCTTATTCCATGACTCTTCAGTTTTTACTTCCTGCATGATACTAATTGTAGGTTAAGACCATTTCTTTTGCAATCAAATAGGAATTAAAATGGTATAATTATATTATGAACCTTAAAACTCTTCAGGGGAAAATAAAATTACTAAATGAAAAACAAAGACCGCATTATAAGCTTTACTCACAAACGGAGAAAGAAATTTTGACGAAAACAGTCAAGCTAAACGAGGAAGTAGGAGAGCTATGCAATGACATTTTATCGATTCTCAAGCTACAAAGACGCGCAAAGCTTCAAAAATTCGACAGAAGAAATATCTATCAGGAGTTTGCTGATGTAATAATAACCACAATCCAGCTTGCTCAAATTGCAGGCGTTGACATAGAAAGAGCTGTTGGTGATAAACTAAAAAAGATAGAAGAGAAATATATTAACAAAAAATGAATAAACTTAGCAGCATATATTCAGCTGTTTCACTAATTCCAAAAGGCAAAGTTGCAACCTACAAACAGATTGCGCGAATTACCAAGACTAAATCCCCACGCACTGTTGGCTTCGTTCTTCACAAAAATCCAAACCCTGAAAATATCCCATGCCACAGGGTTGTAAGAAGTGACGGATCACTTGCCAAAGGATACGCTTTTGGAGGATTGAAAAAGCAAAAGGAAATTTTGCAATCAGAAGGAATAACATTTAATAAAAATTATATTGACTTAAAATATTTTCAATTCCAAGAATAATGGAAACCGCAAAAAGCTTAAAAGAAAAATTCGGAGCGCCAAAAAATGTGAACGTGGTTCACAGGAAAAGCTTATCTAAGCTTGATAAACTCGCTCTTTTTGTGACAGAAAGGGTTGGAACAATGGGTTTTTTCTTTATCATTTTTGCCTGGACTTTTCTCTGGCTTGGTTGGAACATAATTGCTCCCAAAAATTTACGATTTGACCCTTTCCCTGCTTTTGTGCTCTGGCTTTTCATCTCCAATTTAATTCAGCTTCATCTTATGCCACTTATTATGATAGGGCAAAATATTCAGGGGAAGCACGCAGAGCTTCGGTCAGACCATGATTTCGAAACGGACAGAAAGGCAGAGAGGGAAATCGAGACAATTCTATACCATTTGGAAAATCAGCAAAAATTGATATTAGAAATTTTAAAGAAACTGGAAAAACTAGAATCTTCTCATTAACTGGCATATGCAAGCGCATTTGCTAAATGTCTGTACGCATGAGGATTTGCTAC
>JAMCYD010000011.1 GCA_023473785.1 Patescibacteria group bacterium | reverse complement strand
AATCCAGGTTCAAAATACGAGAAAACACGGCATAACTTGGGTTTTATGATTGCTGAGAAATTCTTGAAGGATTTTAAGGGTATCAGAGAAACAGTCTGGGAAGATAGCCAAAAATTCAAATCTGAAATCTCTCAAATAGAGTGGCAGCCAAAACACGGAAAACTTGAAAAAATCGTCTTGGCCAAGCCTAAGACATATATGAATAATTCAGGCCTTGCGGTCCTACTTATTTCTCAATTTTTCAAAATACCCCCATCTGAGATTTGGATTCTTTATGATGAAATAGATTTACCATTAGGCAGTATGAAAATTCGCTTTGGAGGAGGACATGCAGGCCATAAAGGCATAGTTTCTGTTATAGAAAAACTTGGAACAGACAAATTCTGGAGATTTCGTTTTGGAATTGGTAAGTCGAGTAAAAATCAAAAATTAAAGAATGTGGACGATTCTGTTTTGTCAACATTTAGAGAAGGAGAGGCGGGGAAAGCGCGTGAGCTTATAAAAAAGGGATCAAAAGCTGTTGCGGAGGCGCTTGAGAATGGTCTTGATAAAGCAATGAATAGATTTAATACAAAATGAAGTCAATTGGAGATATATTAAAAAGCTTTGATCCATTAAAAGATAAATACATTTCCCGTGAGTTTCAGGGTTATGGAATATATCTTGCCGAGCAGCTTGACGACACAAAGCACAAGAGTCTTTATATAAAATTGGCAAAAACCGTGCATCGTTCAGTTCTTGAGAAGACATTATCTTATGTTTCAGACAGCAATGCCAAAAATAAAGGCGCACTTTTTATGTGGAAACTGAGTCAATTAAAAGCGGGAAAGGATGAAAAGTTAAAGATTAAGTAATAAATTATGCAAGCTCGTGTTCTTATAACCGGTTTTATTCAGGGGGTTGGATTTAGACAGCATATAAAAAGAAAGGCTCGAAGTCTTGGATTAACCGGCTGGGTTCGAAATTTGCCAGATCGGCGGGTAGAGGCGCTTTTTAGTGGACCAAAAGAGAAGATAGAAGAGGCTATTTCCGAATGTTCAAAAGGGCCATTTTTCTCAGAAGTTAAGAGTACGCAAGTCAGCTGGGAAAAAAACAAAGAAGAATTTACCAACTTTGATGTAAGGGCATGACTTCAAGAAGCGCCTTTCCTCTTGACAAATGCAACTAAGTTGCATATAATCTTCATTATAAACATGGGTATAATAAAGAAAACACCTGCAAGAATTGCAGCAATGGAGTTTTTATCATTAACGGATTCGCCTGTAGATATTGAGCAAATTATTAATTATTTAAGATCTAAAAACTTAAATACAAATAAAGTTACGGTCTATAGAATTATTGAATATTTTTATAAACAGGGAATAGTTAATAGATTAGATCTTCAGGAAGGAAAATTCAGGTACGAACTTGCAAAAGGCGATCATCACCATCTTATTTGTGATAATTGCAGTAAAATTCAAGATATTTCCGATACTGTTGTCCCGAAACTAGAAGAGGAAATTAATAGCAAACACAAGTTTCTAATTAAAAGACATTCGCTTGAATTTTTTGGACTCTGCCTTAATTGTCAAAAATAAATATGTTAATTAATATACTTTTTTTTACATTTTTAGCTTCAATAGTTTCTTTATTTCTGGTTTCAATTCTTCTTTTAAAAGAAAAACTTATACATAGGTTTTCCTTTTCACTTGTATCTTTTGCAGCAGGTGCGTTATTAGCAACAGCTTTCTTGGATACAATGAAAGAGGCATTAGGAATTGCAGGTAATTCAGTATTTTTGTGGGTAACACTTTCTTTTGCCGCCTTTTTTATAATAGAAAGACTTTTTGTTTTTCTGCATCATCATGATGAAGATGTTGATGCTAAGGATAGCAGTGAGCTTAAGATTCCGACTCCTTTTCTTCTTTTTGGAGATGCATTGCATAATTTCATAGATGGTGCTTCTATAGCAGCGAGCTTCATGGTAAGTTTTCCTTTGGGATTAGTAACAAGTACTACAGTTTTTGTACACGAAATTCCCCATGAACTTGGTGATTTTGGGATCTTAATCCATAAGGGTTGGGGGAGAAAAAAGGTGCTGTGGTTTAATGTGGCAACGGGGTTTGCAGCGGTTATAGGCGCAGTTTTAGCTTTTTATCTTGGACATCTATTTGAACAGGCCACGCCAATTCTTCTTGCAATAACAACCGGAAATTTCCTTTACCTTTCAGCAACAAATCTTGTTCCTGAAATTCACAATAAGGCAAAGCAAGGTTTGGCGGCAAAAGAAACAATATTTTTCCTCTTAGGGATTCTTCTTATAGCTTCTCTTATTAAAGTATTGGGGTAATTATTTTATTTAGATAACTCTTGGTCGATTACTGTTTTGAATGCGCTAAACGGCTGGGCGCCTACTACTAATTGTCCGTTAACAAAAGTTGCCGGGGTTCCATTAACACCGGCTTTTTGTCCAGCTGAGAGATCATCACTTACATTTTTTGCGTACTTATCCGAGTTTACACAAGAGGAAAACTGATCGGTATTAAGTCCAAGGGTTTGGGCAAAGCCAATAAGTTTATCTTTAGTAAATGCTCCTGAGTTTTCTCCTCCTTGATGGTCATAGAGGTAATTATGAAATTCCCAAAACTTTCCTTGTTCATTTGCGCATTCACTCGCCTGCGCTGCCCAGGTTGATTCCTGGCCCAAAAATGCATATTGCCTAAAGGCAAATTGGGCTTTTCCCGTATTGACATAATCTTTAATAAGACTTGCTTCTACATCCCTAAACCATTTTTCGCAGAACGGGCATTGGAAATCTGCGAACTCAACGACTGTAACTTTTGCATTTTTATTTCCAAGAGTAGGAAGATGACCAACGCTAACATCAACTTTGGCTCCAGGCTTTGTGGGTGCATTTGGGCCTGTTTGGGGTTGGGCAGCAGATGGAGCAGCTCCCAAGGACCCCTTTTCCAAATAGGAAATTTTTGCATATAAAGTTCCAATGAGAAATGAAGCAGCAAGAAGAAGGATAACTAGAATTGGGACGTAGGTTTGTCTTAAGTTAATTTTTGCTAAATTTTTGGATGTTTTTTCTGTTGGTTTTTGTGCGTTCTTAACAGTAGATTTCTTAGTAACCGATTTTTTGACCATGAAGCCATTGTATAAAGACCGCAAGCTATTTGTCAAGCATTAGAGGAAGTAGGGTACGCCATAATCTTTATCCTTTTCCTCTTTGTTTAGCCTAGCCATCTTGTTATGTTTGCTTTTTCCCTGAGATCTTCTAATTGAAAAGCATTCCTTCAGATCTTTAAAAGATAACGGTGTTGGCCAAGAATTTAAAAATGGTTCAGTATATATATCTTTCGTAATTCTTCACCTCCTTTCCTAAACTTTAAACGTCTTTTCATAAGAAACTTCTTAAGGTAAGCGATACTAAAAAAATTACAGTAAACAGTGCTAGAAATATGTTGGCTATCAAAAGCCTCTTTACAATATTTGGCAAAGCAATAACAAGTTCGTTTTTCGCCTTATTTGCATAGACTGCAAACAGAAGATTGTAGGCTCCAATACTTATAGCCAAGATCAGTAGTAATATATAGATTCCGGTTAATACATAATGCATATCAAGTCACTCCAAAAGCCTGTTTTGGAAAAATCTCATCCGTAATTCCAAACGGGCGCTCCTTCCTTTTAGTCTT
>JAMCYD010000039.1 GCA_023473785.1 Patescibacteria group bacterium | reverse complement strand
CGAAATGTAATACCATCGGTCGTTGATCCGATTTCTCATGTCGTAGGAGAAGTTGCAAAAAGACAAATAGTCTTAAAGCCAAAGACAACCATTTATTCTATAAAAAGATTAGTTGGAAGAA
Organism: Patescibacteria group bacterium; assembly: GCA_023473785.1. Lineage (GTDB taxonomy): Bacteria > Patescibacteriota > Microgenomatia > Levybacterales > UBA12049 > JAMCYD01. Next base: position 3,715 of record JAMCYD010000039.1, on the reverse strand, counting down.
AGTTCAAAGATGAATCAGTTCAGTACGATATCAAATGGCTACCGTATGCAGTCAAGGCAGGACGGGATGGTATGGCAGTGGTTGAAGTCGAAGGAAGAACATTTACGCCGCAAGAAGTATCTGCTCAAATTTTACAGAAGATAAAAAAAGATGCCGAGGCATATCTTGGCGAAAAAGTCACCCAGGCAGTAATTACAGTCCCTGCATATTTCGATGACAGCGAACGTCAGGCAACAAAACAGGCAGGCGAGATCGCAGGTCTTGAGGTGCTTCGTATAATCAATGAACCAACCGCAGCAGCGCTTGCGTACGGACTTGACAAGAAAAATGCACATACAATTGCGGTTTATGATTTAGGAGGGGGAACATTTGATATATCAATTCTTGAGCTTGGAGAAGGAGTATATGAAGTAAAATCAACCAACGGAGATACTCATCTGGGAGGAGATGATTTCGATAAGGCGATCATCGATTATCTAGCAGATGAATTTAAGAAAGAACACTCAATTGACCTAAAAAAAGATTCCCAGGCGCTTCAAAGACTTAGGGAATCAGCTGAAAAAGCAAAAATAGAATTATCTTCGGCTCAGGAGGCGCAAATAAATCAGCCATTTATTACACAAGGAAAAGATGGTCCCCTTCATCTGACGATGACGCTAACCCGCCCAAAGCTTGAGCAGATTGTCGATTCCTTAATTCAGAAAACCATAAAACCTGTGGAGCTTGCTTTAAAAGATGCAAAGATCAAGGCATCTGATATTGATGAAATCGTACTGGTTGGTGGAATGACCAGAATGCCAAAGGTTATAGAAGTCGTTACTAAATTTTTTGGCAAAGAACCCAATAAATCAGTTAACCCGGATGAGGTAGTTGCGATCGGGGCAGCAGTTCAAGGCGGAGTTTTGGGAGGCGAGGTAAAGGATGTTTTGCTTTTAGATGTCACGCCTTTGACTTTGGGAATTGAAACATTGGGAGGGGTATCAACTCCGCTTATTGCTAGAAATACAACTATACCATCTTCTAAATCTCAAGTTTTCTCAACTGCCGCGGATAACCAAACACAGGTTGAAATTAACATACTTCAAGGAGAGCGTCCTATGGCAAGTGACAATAAGTCTCTTGGACGATTTGTTCTAGATGGGATACCTCCTGCACCTCGCGGTGTACCTCAGGTCGAAGTCACATTTGATATTGATGCCAACGGTATTTTAAACGTAAAAGCACAGGATAAGGCAACCGGAAAAGAACAAAGTATCAAGATTACCGGATCAACCGGTTTGACCAAGGATGAAGTCGAGAGAATGACAAAAGAGGCAGAGGAACATGCAAAAGAAGACAGCGAGAAAAAAGAATTAATCGAAGTTAAAAATGCCGCAGATTCCTTGATCTTTACAGCCGAAAAAACTCTTAAAGATGCCGGAGATAAAGTTGATTCAGTTCTTAAAACTGAGGTGGAAGAAAAAATTGTCCAACTTAAAGGCATTTTAGAAACTGGAACAAAAGAAGATTTAGAGGCAAAGACAAAGGAATTATCGGATTCTCTTCAAAAAGTGGGTCAGGCAATGTATGCCAAGCAAGAACAAACATCAGGCAATGCTCAGACTGAGGAAAGTAAAGATTCCGAAGAGACACCAGCAGATGATAAAAAAAAGTCTAAAGAGAAGTCTTCCGATACGGATGAACCCGTTGAGGGAGAAGTAGTTAATTAATCGCTCGGAACTAAATTTTTTCTTGGACCCGCAATTCTCAAGGCGCACTGCGAAAAAATTTGTTCCTTGTTTAATTTCGAAAGATTTATAAGGCGCGGTAAACGCGCTTTTATAATATAATAAAGAAACCTATGGCAGATGAAAAAGATTATTACAAGGTCCTGGGCGTTTCCAAAACCGCAACTGGGGACGAGATAAAAAAAGCCTATCGAAAGCTTGCTCTTGAGTATCACCCTGATCGAAATAAATCAAAAGAGGCAATTAAAAAATTTAAGGAAATAACCCAAGCTTACGAGGTTTTGTCCGATTCAAGCAAGAGAGAAGCTTATGATCAATTTGGATCGGCTGCTTTTTCCCAAGGCTTTCCGGGTGGCGGTGGTCCATATGCCGGAGGATTTGGTGACCAGGCAAGACAAGGGCGTTACGGGCCATTTACATATACCTATACTACTTCCGGGGGCGGTGGAGAAGAATTTGATTTTGGAGGATTTTCTGATCCTTTTGAAATTTTTGAACAATTTTTTGGCGGCGGTTCACCCTTTACTCAAAGATCCAGAAGATCTGTATATGCCCTGGTCATCGATCTTATGGAGGCAGCGCATGGAACTACAAAAAAAATAACTATCGATGGGAAAACACAAACAATAAAAATCCCCAAAGGAGTAGATACCGGATCAAGAATTCGATTTGGCGATTACGATATTGCGATTGAAGTCCGTCCTGACAAAAGGTTTCAGAGGGAGGGTGCAAATATTATATCTGAAGTTGAAGTTCCATTTATCAAAGCGGCTCTGGGAGATACGGTAGACGTTGATACAATTGATGGGTCGGTTAAGCTTCGTATTCCCCCCGGGACACAACCCGACTCTATTATTCGTTTGCGTCAGCGAGGAGTTCCATTCGTTCGAGGATCGGGAAGAGGCGATCATTACGTAAGGGTAAAAGTTGTCGTACCTAAACATCTAAGCAGTAAGCAAAAGGAACTTCTTGAAGAGTTTGATAAAATGGATAAGAAAAAGAGTTGGTTCTAGGTAAAATAAACATACTCCTTAATAACTTTGATTGCAATTTATAGAGAAACCTCTTAAACTAAAAGTATAATCTGTCCAAATGTTTTATTTATCGCTTCCATTTGTTTTTTTAAAATTTTGGTTTCTTGAAGCCCCAAGGGGATTAATAGTCTTTTTTGGATCCCTAAACAGATCATTTCTTAGGCTCATTTCTCTGTCTCTTTTGATAAAAACATATTTTAAACCCTGGAAAAACGAATATAGGAAGGGTTTAGTCGGATTTTCTATTGGCATGGGAATATTTATTAAAACTTTTGTTATCTTGGCAGACCTTATTTTATTTGCATTAATTTTGGTAATTGAATTGGTTTTATTTTTTGCATTCATTGCTTGGCCAATAGGAACGATTCTTTTGCTGTTAATTTAAAGTATGAAGGGATACGCAACAATTTATAATTTTTACAAAACAACTGTTATAAGACTATTTAGATTTATTTTCTTCGTTTTTATTATATGGCTTGTTTTCCAAAATGTTTCAAATAATTTTTTCCCATCTGTGCCATCCCGTTTTTCAGCCCCGATTCAATCGGGGCCAATTTTTCTACTTTCTTTGTTTTTAATTTTCGAGGTTTTCTTCCGTTTTAAAATTTCAAGAACCTATCCTAGTGTTTTAATTTCGGAAAACGACGGAAAAGATATCTATAAATCCTTCAGTTTTAAAAGTTTATGCATTTTTTGGCAAAGCAATAAAACATCATCAGTAATCAAGTCACTTCTTAGGGAGAAATCTGCACTTTTTATTCTCGACAAAGCAGACATTAAGCAAAATGAAGTGCCACTTCTTGATTTGCCAAAAGAAGAATTAAGTAAATATGCTTTTGAAATAGCAAAAAATGCGAGAGGAAAATATGTCACAACGTCTGATCTGCTCGTTTCCTATTTGCTATTAATTGAGGATGCGAAAAAACTACTGCTTAGCAAGAACCTTAAAAAAGA